>CAZLAW010000155.1:0-4386 GCA_964557625.1 uncultured Marinicella sp. | reverse complement strand
CAGGCGTTGACGTGAGTGTGGTTTTAACGAAGTTAAAGAAGCGCTCACAGAATGCGGGTGTGTCGCGACCGCAGGAGCAATAGTGGCCCTCTTTGGTGGCTTACGCGTCCTGCTCACGCCACGGACCTACGTCCTGTAGGCCACTTTTTCTCCATCAATCTACAATCGGAAAAAGTGAATGAAGTCCCAAGGGCATTCCACTATGACTTATGTCCTATAAACCACTGATAGTGCATATAAATCCTGACTTCTGGCCCATGTTTTAGCGTCAAATTTTTGATTAAATAATTAAACATCGAATTCAACCGCTCGCTGAGTGGTTTTTAAAAGACAACACCCAATGATCCCAAAGGGGGACTAATTATGAGTAAAGCAACAAAAATTATTGCACCAATTTTGGTGATTATCGGCGCCATTGTATTGGTTCAGGTTATGGTGGCCGGCAAGCCGGAGCCGGAAAAAAAAGAAAGCAGTCAGCGCATTGTGTCTTTACATGTGGCACCGGTTGTTAAAACCAGCCGTTCTATTGATGTGGAGACCCAGGGCGAAGTCAAAGCCAAAAACCAAATCCCGTTAACCGCCCGCGTCAATGGCAATATTATTGAAATCAGCCCTGACTTTGAAGAAGGTGCGGCTATTGACAGTGACACCCTGTTACTCAAAATTGATGACACTGATTACAAAGCAGCGGTCATACGCGCTCAAGCCCGTCTGGCAGAAGCGCGGGTGGCTTTAGAACGCGAACTGGCCAATGAAAAAATTAAAAAAGACACCTGGAATCAGAAAAAAGGCGACACCAAACCCACACCATTTGCCCTCAACAAACCCCAGGTTTTAGAAGCCGAAGCCAAACTGGCCGCAGCCAAAGCCGATCTGAAAGAAGCGGAGTTAAATGTCCAACGCACGGAAATCCGGGTACCTTTTAACGGCCGGGTCATGTCTCGAAACGTCGGTCTGGGTCAATACGTGTCTGCCGGCACAGTGTTGGGTCAGGTGTTTTCAGTGGATGTGGCGCAAGTCCGTTTACCCTTAACCGACCTGCAGTTGTCTGCATTACGATTGCCGCTGGGATTTGAAGCCGGCGAAAATGACGCACCCGAAGTCCTGTTCACCACCAATATTGGTCGCAGCAGCCACCAATGGCGTGGTCGGATTGTGCGAACCAATGCAGCCGTCGATCAGAATACCCGATTAAGCTATGCCATTGCTGAAGTGGAAGACCCTTATGGCCAGGCGGCTGATAACGGTGCCCCTTTTGCCGTCGGTATGTTCGTCAATGCACGGATCAAGGGCTTTGAAGAAACGGATGCCTGGGTCTTACCCCGTGATGCTTTGCGTCAGGAGGACACGGTTTATGTGGTTAATCAGGACAATAAATTAAACATTCGCCAGGTCGAGGTCTATGCCACCACGTCCGATGAAGTCTTTATCAGTGCCGGTGTCCATACCGGAGAAAATGTGGTCACGTCAGCCGTCAACAATGTGTTTGACGGTATGCTGGTCGAGCCGTTAACAGCTTCATCACCCGGCACTGATGCCGGTGTGGTTTCAAAGCTTTAAGGAGATTGTGATGAATCGTTTAATCGCCTGGTGGGCCAATAACCACGTCGCCGCCAATCTCATGATGATGGGTATTTTTCTGGCCGGTTATATCGGCTTTAACAGCATGGAACGCGAAATGGAGCCGCAGGTTCGCTTTCCGGGTCTTTATATCGGCGTCACCTGGCCCGGCGCTTCACCCCAGGAAGTCGAAGAACAATTGGTCTCGCGAATTGAAGAATCGGTCAGTGATCTGGACGCCATTGAATGGGTACGTTCTGATTCACGCGAAGGTGGCGGTGCGGTGTATATTCTGGCTGAGCAGCAGGTGGATTTCACCCAGTTTATGAATGATGTCAAAATTCGCATCGACTCAATCTCCACCTTTCCAACCGACATGGAACCGCCGATTGTGCAGCAGTGGGTGAACCGCAATGAATACATTCGTATTGCTTTGCATGGTGATATGGAGGAACGGGAACTGAAACGACTGGCCGAAAAATTACGCCGTGAAGTGGCACAATTACCGGCCATTACGGTGGTCGAATTATTCGGCACCCGCGATGAAGAGGTCTCCATCGAAGTCGGTGAAGCGGCCTTAAAACGCTATGACCTGACTTTTTCTGAGGTGGCCGATGCCATCCGCAACGCCTCCATGAACCACTCAGCCGGAACCGTCAGAACCCAAACCGGCAGCTACCAACTGAAAGTCCGCAATCAGGCCGATACTCAGTCTGAGTTTGAAGACATCGTGATTCGAGAAGATGCCAGTGGTGGTTTGGTGCGGGTTGGTGATGTGGCCACGGTGATTGACGGGTTTGTGGATGAGCCGATTTTGGCTACGCTCAATGGCGAACCGGCGGTACTCATCCAGGTCATGACCACAGAAATTATGGATATCGTGACCGCATCCAAGGCGGTCAACGAATGGATTACCAAACGCCAACAAACTTTACCGGAAGAAGCCACACTGACCCTCTGGACAGATCAGGCGGAAGACTTTAACAGCCGCATGACCACCATCACCTCATCAGCCCTGATTGGTCTGATACTGGTGTTGTTTGTGTTAATGATGACCTTACGGCCCAAAGTGGCCTTTTGGGTGGCAGTGGGTATTGCCACCGCTTACGCCGGTGCCTTTGTGTTTCTACCCTCAGTCGGGGTCTCATTAAACATGCTCTCCACCTTTGCCTTTTTACTGGTGCTTGGGATTGTGGTGGATGACGCCATTGTTGTCGGTGAAGGCATCCACAGTAAATCCATGGAAATGGGCGGTGGTGTGAAGTCGGCCGTCGCCGGCACCCAGATGGTGGCCAAACCGGTCATCTTCGGTGTTGCCACCACTGTCATGGCCTTTCTGCCCTGGTTGTTCCTCAGTGGTTCCACCAGCGAATTCACCCGACACATTACCTGGGTGGTGATACTGGCCTTAAGCTTTTCACTGATCGAATCGTTATTTATTCTGCCGGCACATTTATCGAAAATGAAACCACGGGTGGTGCATAATCGCTTTGGCCGATTACAAAAGAAAATCGCCCACGGCATTATCAATTTTGCCGATAAACGCTACCGTAAAATGATTGACTGGTCCTTAACACATCGTTATTTAACGGCCAGCTTTTTTATCGGTCTGTTAATCATCGGCATGGGGATGTTTGGTGCCGGCATCGTTAAAAAAGGCTTTATGCCGGAAATCGAGTCTGATGAGATTATTGTTAATGTTGTACTACCTGAAGGAGCCCCTTACAGCCGGGCTTTAGAAATCCTGGCCCAATTACAAACCGCTGAAAAGGCGCTGGTGGATGAAGTCAATGAGCGTACCGAAGGTGAAGGTGAATTGATTGAGAACTGGTACACCCGATCGCGTCGTGACAGCGTCCTCGCGATTGTTAAGCTGGCACCGCCTGAAATCCGTGACATGAGCGCCAAAGACGCGTCCATTCGCTTGCGGGAATTGATGGGTGATATACCCGATGCCAAAGAAGTTTCTGTTGAATACACCAACGGTGATAACGACCCGGGCTTTGAGGTTTCTGTCAGGCACCCGGATTTAAGCACCTTACGCGCCGCCACCGCTGATTTAGAGAATCAGTTACGCACTTATGAAACCCTTTATGACGTGCGCAACAATTTAGATGGGGCCACCGAAGAAATACGGCTCACTCTAAAACCCGGCGCGAAAAAACTCGGTCTGACCTTAGCTGATGTCAACCGTCAGGTTAGACAAGCCTATTTTGGTGAAGAAGTTCAGCGCCTGCCACGTAACGGTCAGGATGTGCGGGTTAAAGTCCGTTACCCCAAAGCCGATCGTTATTCGATTGAAAGTTTAAATAACTTCCATGTTCGTACACCCGCCGGTCACACCGTGCCGTTATTGGCGGTGGCCGATCTGGAGTTTGCCCCGGGTATCCAAAGCATTCGACGCTGGAACGGTAACCGTGCAGCGCGGGTCAGTGCCGATATGAAAGACAATGTCCGTCAGGATATCGTGGAAAACTTAGAGGCCAACTTTTATCCGGCCTGGGAAAAACGCTACCCGGGGATTATCCGCGGTGCCATCGGTCAGGCTGAAGGTGAACAACGTTTTTTTCAGGAGCTGATGGGCTTGTATTTAATTGCATTCTTCTCTATGTACGCATTACTGGCGGTGGCCTTTAAAAGTTATGGCCAACCGATTCTGATCCTGATTGCGATTCCGTATGCCTTCATCGGTGCCGTGGTTGGTCATTCAATGTTTAACCTCACCATGGCGATATTCAGTTACTTCGGTATTGCCGCAGCCGCCGGGGTGGTGGTGAATGACAATCTGGTACTGATGGATTACTGTAATCAGCTGAAAGAAAAAGG
>CAZLAW010000154.1:0-4411 GCA_964557625.1 uncultured Marinicella sp. | reverse complement strand
TCGAATTTTTGCTGGGCCGACAATTCTGAATAGCGGTTTATTTTGTCCAGTTTGACCTGTATCGAGGTTTCACCGTAATGTTTAAAGGGTGCATAGAGTCGTTTGACCACGCCGTCCACCTGAATCGATTCGTGCACCAGATCCGGGCTCATATGGCTTTTGGATTTCCGGAATAAACGGATAAATTCATTGCGCTTAACCCAGGGATGGGCCCAGTGCCAGAATACCCATTCAATGCGCGGCATATTATAGGCATCGGCTTTAGGTTCTTTGGTTTGCCATTGTTGGATTTTCTTGATGGCTTTGGGGGTGAGGCATTCATCGGCATCCAGTAACAACACCCAGTCATGGTTTGCCATATCAATCACGTCCTGTTTTTGTTGGGCATAACCTTTAAAGGTTTGTTGTTTTACCATGACTTGTGGATATTCAGCGATGATCGCTAAAGTGCCGTCATCACTGTAGGAATCCAGCACAATCACTTCATCGGCCCAGGTGACACTGTCTAAACAGGTTTGAATGGTTTTTTCGGCGTTAAAAGTGGTAATCACCACACTAATCTCAGTCTTCACCGCTGACCCCTATAAAACTGACAATCACCAGCCACCACAAACAAATGGACCAAAACGAGGAGAACAAGGAGTACAGGGACACCATCGGTAGGAAAGCGGCCAGTAAAGCGGTGGCATAGGGCCACACGGTCGGGTGTTTAAATTTATTCTTCACCACACTAATATAAATGAAAATCAGGGCCAGGCCAAACACAAAACCCAAGGTTCCGGTTTCCGCCATTAATTCCAGCACCCAGTGATGAGCCTGCAAACTGACACCATTCTGCGCCACCCAGGGATCGTCTTGTGCGGCAAAATCCGGATAAGCCTTGCGAAAAGCCCGAGCACCAACGCCGTTAATCGGGTGCTTTTTATACATTTCCCAGGCGCTGTGCCAAATCGGCAATCGGTCTGCCAGGGCATAATCGAGGGCACTGTCCTGACCGCTGAGGACTTCTGCACTGCGATCCAGACGCTGTTGAAATTCAGGCACCAACATGGCCATAACCCAGCTCATGGCCAACACCAATAAGCCGGCTTTTATGATGGTTTGCCAACGTGATTTGGGCAAAAACTGCCAGGCAAATAAAACGCCGATAAAAATCATCATCAACCAGGCAGAACGGGTACCGCTTAATAAAATCGCAACCATAATAGCCATCAGGGCCAACCAGCGAATCCAGCGACGCCGGGTGCGGGTCCAGATCAATACCACCGGTAACATTAAAGCCAGCACCGGTCCCAGTTTGACATTGTCACCAAATATACCGGTTAACCGGCCCGGGTAAGATTCTCTGGCAAACAAATCATAGCCTAAAATGGCCTGAACAATCGCGTCCAGACCCCAGAATAAAGCCACAATGGCCATGATTTTTATAATTAGAAAACTTAACTCTTTGGCCGAATATGCGGTTGTTTCCTGTCTGTTTTGCTTTAATGTGCTGAACCACAATACCGCCACACCCATAAAGTAAAACCGCCAGGAGGCAAAACTCACTGTAAAGCTTTTCTGCGGCCAGTATGAATCCAGCGCACTGACCAATGTCAGCAAAAAGTATAAACCTGATAACACGGTTAGACCGATAAACCAGGGTTGCTTACTGAGCAACACCCGATGTCGAAAGGTGACACCCATGCCCATAATGGCCAAAACCAAAACCGGGATTTCTGAAAGCCGACCAAAAGGTAACAGCGCCCACACAGCCACCAGCAACACCACCATCATCCATTGTTGTCGGCGAACTGGATTCATTGTGCTTGCTCCATTAGTTGATGATACACGTCCATGGTTTGCTCAAATTGTCGTTGATTACTAAATTGGGTTTGTTGTACCACGTCCGGTGGATTTTGCAAGGTTTGATTTATCCGCTTGATTAAAGCCTGACAGTCAGCCACCGGTACCCGACCTGTGGGTAACAGGGCAGACAAGATTTCGCCGACACCGCCGTGGTCAAAGCCCACCACCGGCGTGCCGACACTGAGCGATTCAAGCACCGTGCGGCCAAAGCTTTCAGGTTTACGGTTAACAGACAAGGTGATGTCTGCGTAGGCATACACATCTGCCATGCTGTCCTGACGTCCGATCCAAATAACTTTTTCACTCAACCCCTGTTGTTTTAATTGCCTGTCAATCCGTTGACAGTAATCAGATTGTTGCGGTTCGGCGGTGACCAACAGGTACTGATTGGGCTGACTTTGTTGCAACCAGGGAATGATGTTTTCAAAGCCTTTCACAGCCGTCAGTCTGCCCGGCAATAACAGTTTTTGACTGTTTGTTAACACCGGGAAGCGTGTTTCTAAAGCTGTAATCCAGTTAGGGTCAGCTTGGTGGCCATAGCTAAATTGCTGTAAATCCACACCGCGATAAACCACCTGAGGTTGTAAGGATAAATAATCAACAAAATGCCGCTGTAAATAGTTCGCTGCCGTTTTGGAAACGGCGATCACCGCATCCCCCCGTGCCATCACCGATGAATAACGTGACACCGAATGCAATCCATGCAGGGTGGTGACGAAATAAGGCGGTCGTGGTTTTTTCCGCAGGGCAAAATACACCAGCCAGGCCGGTAAGCGGGAACGGGCGTGGACAATATCCACTTGGTATTTATTAAAAATTTTTCTGAGCGTTGGTACAAAACGAAGGCTAAACGGTGATTTTTTGCCCACCGGTAACTGAATGTGTTCAACGCCGATGTCGTTTAAATCATCAACCTGATAACCGCCGCCTGATATAACAATGGCCCGATGACCCTGTGATTTTAAATAACGGGCAAATTCCACCGTACCGCGTTCCACACCGCCCATATTGAGCGCCGGTAAAATTTGCAAAACAGTCAGTGACGCCGAGCCTTGCATGGGCCGGCCTATGGACGGTGTGGCGTGAATGCCGTTAAACCGGGCACTTTATTCGTCTTTCAGGATATATTTAGCCCCACAGTATTCACACATTTCTTCACCGGTTTTGGCAATCGGTAAATACACTTTGGGGTGCGAATTCCACAGCGTCATATGATCGCCGGGGCAACTTAAGGGTAAATCCTTTTTTGTGACATAATAAACTTTCTGGGCGTTGGCCAATTCTTTACTCATCTCAAATTCCTCAATGAACGGGGTCGTATTTTGCGCAGATGTGTTTTTAAATGACGCAAAACGCCCGGATATTTCTGGGTTTGTGTACCTTTTAATCAAAGGTCACTATAATAATGGGCTTATTATAAACGCTGTCTGTCATTGAATAAAGCGAATATGGCCCGGGTCTTAAGTGAAGGCACCCGCGGCCATGAAATACAAAGCATCACACTGGCCAAAGCACTGGCACGCCAGTACCAACTCGAACACATCACCGTGGCTGCGCCCTGGCGTTGGCTCTTACCGTATCGTATGATGGGTCTTGGACAGCGCATTCGGTCACAATTCAATGAATCAGGGCTTTCATCCCGGCTTATTATCAGCACCGGTCGACAGATGGCCGGCGTGGGCCGTTGGCTGAAAAAAAACAGTCCGTCAGAAGCCAAACATGTGCATATCCTGAACCCGGGGTATTATTTTCGTGACATCGATGTGGTACTGATACCGGAACATGATCGCCATCAATATCCCAAAGCCATTCAATTTCGGGGTAATTTACACCCTTATAATCCCCAATGGTTTAAACAACATGAACACAGCAAAACCAAACGACAAACTCAAATTGCCTTATTTATAGGCAATCCGGGACAGGCTTATTTTAAACAACAATTTAAAACTGACCTGCAGCGCATTCGTGACGCTTTCAATTCAGCCAAGATATTTTTGTGCGGCTCACCCAGGCTTAACGATGACACACAAGCCTTTATTCGTGACTTGATATTGCCCAATGAATCCCTGTGGCTACACAGCAAAGACGGCGATAATCCCTACCAAAAACTGTTAGCCAATGCCGATAAAATATTTGTCACCGCAGACAGTATTAATATGATGAATGAAGCCGGCGCTTCAACCGCAGCGGTCAGTGTACTGGCGCGGGATTATATTCAGTCAAAAAAACATCTGCGATTTATACAGTCAATTAAACATCGCTTATCTGATTTTGACGGATTGGACAAAGCACAGCCCCTGCCCGATCCGGTGAAGGAATTACTGGTACACACAGATTTATTAGAACGACTCGAACTCGCCTGATTCATTCAGTGGCGGATAATCCCGACCCTGTTCCTGGCAGAGTTCTGCCACCCTAGGCCAACACCATTCAAACAGGGTTTTTTCATATATCTCAGATGGCAGCCGCGGCTGATCATACAATCCCGCGGCTAGTCGCTGACGCTGGGCTTCATACAGCATAATGGCACAGGCCACCGAAACATTTAAGGATTCCACCATCC
>CAZLAW010000153.1:0-4445 GCA_964557625.1 uncultured Marinicella sp. | reverse complement strand
AGTGTTTGAATGATAAATATGGTATCGAGCACGGTCATATTGAAACCGTGCACGCCTATACAAATGATCAGAACCTGATTGATAATTACCACAAAAAAGACCGTCGTGGTCGGAGTGCCGCCTTGAATATGGTGTTAACCTCGACCGGTGCTGCCAAAGCGGTGGCGCGGGTGTTGCCTGAGTTGGCAGGTAAACTCACAGGTAATGCCATACGTGTGCCAACCCCGAATGTCTCGATGGCGATGCTGAATGTGCAACTGAAGGAACAAGTCACCTTGCAAGAGCTTAATGAATTTCTACGCTATAAATCTTTGCATTCCAAGTTACAACAACAGATTGGTTACACCATTTCCACGGAAGCGGTGTCCACAGATTTTGTTGGCTCGCGTCAGGCTTGTGTGATTGATTCCGTGGCCACCATTGTTGAAGGTAATAATGTGATTCTGTATTGCTGGTATGATAATGAATTTGGTTACAGTTGTCAGGTGGTACGCTGTTTAGAAAAGTTCTGTGGCGTAAAATGGCCAACCTATCCGACTAAATAAGCAAGGTTTTGAGTGATGTTAGCAGCCGCTGTTTGGATTTTAAACAGCGGCTTTTTTAGGCGCATCGGTTTATTGGCCAGATAAAAATACTTGCATTCATTGAGACCTTTTAGTATTTTGTTTTGGTGGGGATGAAAAAATCTCTCAGGGTGTGTGATAGTGGAAATCGGGATATGATGAATCGAACTCAATTACTGCAAGAACTGATTGTTATTTTTGATAAGCATTTTCAAGAAAGCTTATCAGAAGCCATAAAGCTGACGTTGAATAAGCTGTTTCAGCTGGCGCAAAATGCCGACAGTAATCAAAAAGAACAGGTGTTGTTTAATCAGTACCGTGATTTAAAAGAGCAAGAGAAACGGCTGCGCCAGGAAGTGCGGGAAAAAACCAAGCAAATGCCCGATTTCATCTCGGCGGAGGTCAATAAATCAGATGCCAAAATGTCCTTGGCGCTGGTCGAAGATGAAGAGTTATCCATCAGCCTATCTTTAACACAGTTAGATTCCACGCTGGAAATTGCCGGACACACCGAATTGTACTTGTTAGAAAAAAGGATGAATGTACTGTTTGGTGATGAGCGTATTGATAAAACCAATATGCCGTTTTCACCGGCTGCCATCGTTTGGTTGATGAGTCATACGCTCAAACCGATGAATTGGAGCGAATCGGTGAAAACCAAACTGATTGAAGCCCTGCAAAAATCATTACACGGTCGCATCAGTGATATTTATCATGAGCTTAATGAGCGTTTGATTGCCAGTGGTATTTTGCCCAATTTACAGCCCGAACTAAAAACCCCGCAGGCTCGTAAACCCGACCCCAAAAAGCCGAAAAAAGACGACCAGGCCGACAGTCAGACAGACAGGCATAAAGACACGCCAGTGAAAAAAGACCATCCGGCTCAGCCGGGTAGTCAACCGCGACAGGCCGCATCGCATGACATGCAACAAGAGCAACAACTGGTTAACTCGATATTTAAGTTATTGGCCAAACAGCAGCAACAATCACAAGGTCAGGATTATCGGCCGGATTATGAAACGGACACCCCCTATGCCGGCGGTCCCAGTTTCAATCAGTCATCAGAAGCTCCGCCGAATGCACAAAACGTGGTTTCGGGCAATGATTTTGAAGAGGCGCTAAATCAAATTGATCATGATGCCGGTATTCTTGCGAATTCACGTCATCTCAATGATTTAAAAAGGCTGTTAACCGATCGGGTGCGTAACAACACCGGCAATTATTACCCCAAACTTTCTGAAAAGCAGCATAAAACCATCGATTTGATGGGCATGATTTATGATGAAATTCATCAAGATAATCGCATTGATAAAGACATTCGTTCGTCATTAAATGCCATAAATGTGCCGCTCATTAAAACTGCGGTTAAAGATGAATCGTTCTTTTCCGACCAGGAACACCCGGCGCGACAATTTATGGAATTGTTATTGCAAACCTCGCAGCGTTGGTATGGCACAGATGTCATTAAACAGGTGCACCAATTCAGCGACCATGCGGCCAAGGATTTTGATGGCAGCCGCGAGGGTTTTGTTAAGGCGCTGAAAGACCTGTCCGAGTTTTTGGATGTTACTGAAAATCGAGCTAAGAAAGCGGAGCAAAAATGGGTAAGTGCCGCCCAGGGCAAAGAAAAAATGCAAGTGACCAAGGACAGGGTCAACGAGAAACTCGATCACATACTGAAAGACTGTGAAGTAAAATTTGTCCGTGACGTGGTCAAGCATGTCAGCAAGGATGCCTTAACCTTAACCATGCTTAGAGAGGGTGAAGATTCTGAGCAATGGCAAGCCAATATTAAAACCGCCACTGTGTTGTCACAAATTGGTAATCGCGCTAAATTTAAAGAACTAACCGGTGCGCAAAAATTAGCGGCGATGCGCCATTTGGATGAAACCATGGATGAACTGGGTTTCTCTAAGCGCGATCGCATGATCACAAAAGACAATCTGCATGCCTGTTTTATGTGGCAGGATGCCAATCAAAAAGAACCCCAAAGTGAACCACCAAAACTGAAAAAAGTACAATCGGTGGATAAAGCCTCTAAGGAGCAAAAAAAGGACGCCGAATCAGCGAAGAAAATTGAAGAAATCAGGGCTTTAAATGATCGTGAGAAAAAACTGGTTGAGCAGATTATTCAGATTCCCTATGGTACGTTGTTTGATTTTAAAGTCGGACAAAGTGGTGATTTAATTCGGCGTAAATTGTCCTGGGTCAGCACCTTGAGCGAACGGGTCCTGTTTGTTGATTTAGCCGGGAGACATCCTCATAAAATGGGATTGGCAAGAATGGCCATTGACATGAGTCGCCAAAATATTGTGCAAGTTGAACTGGATTCAGGCGGCTATATTAAAAAAGCTTTGGGTCGTATTATGAACCGGCTGAAAAAAATGGCCGCTTAAGTTCGAGGTAAATGATGGTAGAAAAAAGAGCCCACATTCGTGTCCATCCGGCTACCGGATCAGAAGTGGCCAACATGATGACCGATGAAGTCATGGGTCGGGTGGTGGATATGTCCGAAAATGGATTATTGCTATCTACACGCGCATCGGTTAAACCGGGCATGATTCTTCAATTAGCCGTCAAATTAAGAGAATTGGCGCCAAAAACAATGACACTCGGGGCAGAATGCATATGGTCAGACCACCAGGACAGTGGTCTGACTATTGCCGGTTTTCAAATTATTGATATCAGTGATGCAGATGCCCAATTATTGACTACGGTTGTTCAGCAATTAGCAGCTGATTAATTAACAACACATCATCCTGAGTTAAGGTGCCGGCGGCGCGTTTTAAATTCAGGATATTCATTAAATAATCATGTTTGGCACGGGAATAATCACGCTGCGCCTGATACAGGCTACGCTGTGAATTTAATACTTCAACAATATTACGGGTCCCCACTTCAAAGCCGGCAGCAGTGGCTTCTTCGGCACTTTTAGCAGACACCACGGCCAACTCTCTGGCCTGAACAGAACGCCATCCGGCTTCCACATTACGCAAAGCGTTGCGGACATTACGTACTGTTGAGAAGGTGACCTGATCTAAGTTCTCCATGGCAGCCTGATAACGAAAACGGGCTTCGTCCGTTAAGGAACTGACCCGGAAACCGGAAAAAATGGGTACAGTAACAGTTAACTGGGCTGAGGTACTGTCGGTTTCCTGAGAGCCTGTGGCAAAAATTTCCTGGGTTTGGGGATCACGAAGTGCCACATTACCAGTCACATTATTACTACGCGCAACAGATAAATCAACGCTGGGGAAGTGTCCGCTTCTTTGCAGGCTAATGTTTTTTTCTGCCAGCTCTGCATCAATCTCAGCGACCGCTAAATTGGGGTTGTTGTTCAACGCCAGAGATTCCCAAAAAGCCAGGTCTTTCTCCGGTAGTTGTAATTCCTCAATATCAGCTGGTAAAGCCGCCAGTTCCTCATAATAGGTTTGGGTGATTTCAAATAAAGCCTCACGGCTGTCATCCAACACATTACGGGCGTTAATGACATTGGCACGGGCCGAGTCATATTGCGCTCGGGCTTCATGAACATCGGTAACCGCCGATAAGCCCACTTCATAGCGTTGTTCCGCTTGTTGCAACTGTTGTTCAATGGCTTTTTCTTCGGCGATGGCAAATTTAACCACATCAATGTTAGTTAACACATTAAAATAGCTTTGTGCCACACGAATTAAAAAGTCCTGACGGGCCACATCATAGGTGGCGCGCCCACGCAAGCCTTCTAATTTCGCCTGGTCCATTTGGACGTAATTGGCATGATCATAAACCGATTGATTTAAGGACACACGCCAACCGTATTGATCGGTGTCCGGAATATCAATTGTGCCGATAATATCCAGCTCAGATTCTGTTTCACCCCATTGTTTATTCCAGCTACCG
>CAZLAW010000152.1:0-4447 GCA_964557625.1 uncultured Marinicella sp. | reverse complement strand
TCATAATACAACAAGCTTGTTGAAACCTTCATGTCACTTAAAGCCATAGGTTCTGGTGTTAATTGAAAGGTGATGATTTTCTTCTGACTTTCGACAGATGAAATAAGCTGCTGCCAGGTTTCATAATGTGGTGCCTCTATCTCAAACAGTCCGGTTGAGAATTGTTGCGATGATAAAAGAATGACGCCACTGTTGGTATCAAAATAGTCGCCTTGGGGTGTGGTGATGGCAAAGGTTTTAATGGGCGAGTTATTGTTAATGTCTACAGCTTTCAATAATATCGGTTTAAGGATGGCTTGCTGTTTGTGTTGTATGATCCAAATGTCTTTATCAATGGCTTTTAATTGCAAGTCTAATTCAGGGAGATGGTCGCGAAAAGCAGTGAAAGAGGTGTCCGAGAGTACTATGATTTGTTGTAACTGCTGATTTGAGACATGGTCACTGCTGTAAAAGATGGTATAGCCGTTGTCATTAAAATAGTCCAGCCAATGTGCCAACGTTTTAGGGTTTGCCAGTGCCATTTGGCTGATTAACAGCAATAATAATAACCGATAAGCAAATGCGGTCGTGTGGACTGGTTTCAATCTCTTGTGCGGATATAAGCAGAATCCACTATATTACTTTTCATGATGACTAATTTGCAAGCGACCTGGCTGAATTTGATAGTGATAATCGGTGCTGGCGAAAACAGTTTTTAATGCCATATCGACGGTCATGTTGTTGATTGTGCCCTGTAATGAAACGGTTTTGGCCGCTTCTTGTTGGCCTTGCCAATTGACAGTCAAATCTGCTTTGTGGCTAATCCAGACAACAAAATCATATAAGGACTGTCCATTCAATGAATAGGGCTGCTCGGTTTTAAAAGTCCAGGACCACAAGGGGTGATTATGACTTGAAAAGATTTGTATGGGTTCAACCCCCGAGGGGCTAATGGATATTAACTCATTGTGTTCGAGGGTGCGTTTTTCCTGATGGCTATTGATAGTAACCTGGCCGGTCTTAACAGCCACTTGCAACACATTTTCCTGGTGATTGACCACGTATTGGGTACCCACATGACTGACGTTGCCCAGCGATGTTGAAATAACAAAGGGCTCGGCGGATTCTGAAACATCGGTGTTGTGAAAAAGTTGTCCGGCCAATAAGTCAATGTGTTGAGCGTCTTGCCAGGCAATGCGGGTGTTGGGGGCTTGGCGTAATTCACTGCCATCATTTAAATGCCAGATCAGGTAACTTTTATCTGAGCTTTGAATCATATCCCCCGGCTTCAGCTTAACATCCGCTGTCATGGGTTGAGGTGCGTTTGAGCCCTGCCGGTGCATAACGGTGCCGTGGATATCAACCTGCTGATATAGGTTTGAGAATTGATGATTATCGTTATTAAAATGTACAAATAAAACCAGGGCAAAGACAATAACCGTTGAAACGGCCACGGCTGCAGTCCGGACAAATCGTTGCCGACGTTGTTTTTTAAGATTGTTTTGCCAGTGCGCCATTACTGCTTGTTTAGCCGCTTGTTGTTGTTCAGCATCCGGTAAAGTGCGCTGTTTTAAATGCTTCAAAATGTTGTCAGCTTGCTCTTTATTCATAATCATGCTCCCAGTTTGACGGGTAAAAATGGTCCAAACTGTCTGTTTTTAATAATGCCCTGAAAGCCTGTTGAAATGACTGTCGTGCTCTGGCCAGGGCAGATTGAATGGCAACCATTGTGGTGTTGGTTTTTTCGGCCATTTCTTCCACACTGAGTTCATCGACGTATTTCCAGGTGAGTAAATCACCATAATTGTTGGGTAAGTGGTCAAGCACTTCTTCAATTAACTGCTGCAATTGCTGATTGTGCAGTTGTAATGCCGGCTGTGTTTGTTCGCCATCGGCAACGTTTAATAACACCTCTCGTATTGCCGGGTGTTCGGTCATTGGAATCACATGGCGTCGGCGTCTGTTCTGTTTATTGAAATGGGCGTAAATAAAGCTGCGTGCAATTTGACACATCCAGGTAAATAAAGCGGCTTCAGCACGATAATCCTGTAAATTATCAAGCGCCTTACATAGGGTTTCCTGGGCCAAATCCATGGCCAAATCATGATCACCATCAACCCGCCCCAGGATAAAGCGAAACAGCTTACTGTGGTAACAGTCAAAAAAAGTATTAAAGGCCTGTGTTTGGCCCTTTAATAATTGTTTGACCAGCTGTTTGTCTTGTTTGTGTTGTGTCATGGGATAAAAAAAAGTCGCTGATTTGTTTTTAGCATAATGTGAGTCATTCAAGGTAATATTTTTTACGGTAATCGATAAGCCTGGTGGGCATAAGCCCAACTGGCAAAGAGGGCATGGGCCAGGGGAACTTTAATCCGGGCTTGTTCTAATTGCTCACCTAAGTTGTCATTTTTATTGCTGAAGCTCATGTGTTGCCCCTCGGGACGTAAGATGGTAATCAAGTCATCGGTCATATAGGCTTGGTTCTTACCGTATTGCATCAGCGCTCGACCGGGCATATTTAAAGGCTTTTGCGTTAAATCGTAACCAATCATTGGATTTGGACGCTCAATGCCCAATAAACTCATGAGTGTCGGTGGTAAATCGATTTGACTGACCAGGCGCGAATCTTTAAAAGGTTTAATATCGTCTGAGATAATCAGACCGGGTATATGGAAATGTGGAACAGGCACCAATTGGGCGCCTTGTACCCGGGCATCATGGTCAGCCACCACCATAATCACTGAGGATTTTAAAAAACCATTCTCTTGTAATTTATTAAGAAATTGATTGACGGCATAATCGGCATAACGCACGGTATTATTAACGGTTTGCTTGGGTTGTTCGTAAAACTCGATTTTACCATCCGGAAACTCAAACGGGGTGTGGTTGCTGGAGGTAAATATCAGGGTGAATGTGGGTTGGTTTGTGTTTTGATTAAGAAAATTAAATGCTTCGTTAAACAAATCTTCATCAGAAACACCCCAATTGCCCATAAATGCATAATTTTTGTAGTCATTTTGATCAATCACTGTTTGAAAGCCGTTACCGAGAAAAAATCCCCGCATATTATCAAAATGAGATTCGCCGCCATAAATAAAAGCGGTTTTATAACCGGAGGCACTTAACAGTTCTGCAATGGTAAAGAAATCATGTTGGGCTTTGGGTAATTTTAGGACGGCTCTGGCCGGTGACGGTAAAAAGCCGGTGGTTATGGCCTCCAAACCGCGCGCAGAACGGGTGCCGGTGGCATAAAGACGCTCAAACCACCAGCTTTTTTCCGCCCATTGGTCTAAATGCTGAGTCACGGGGTGACCGCCTAAAGCGGCCACAAATTGAGCACCCAAACTTTCTTCAACCACAATGATGAGGTTTTTATTGTTTTTGTTTACGCTGGCGGGTGCTGTATGCAAGCTGGGAATTTGTTTATTATGAAGTAAATTTTCCCTACCAATTTGGCGCTGAATAATGTGTAGCATGTCATCAGTGGGCATGCGGCCATATATTTTTGCCGCGGACGCTTCATGTCGCATTTGATAGACATCGTACAGCACTTGATACAATGAATTAAGCGGCAATGTGTTGAGCAAGCGATCCTGGCTAAAAGACACCATGGCCGGATTAATGGGGCGGTGTTGTAAACCCGAACGGATACCCAGCACAAAAAACGGGATAAGTATCCATAAAAAGATCAGACCCGGCCAGTGACGGTGGGATTGCCAGCCGTCATCCTGTTTAAATAACCGGTATAGCAGCCAGCCAATCAAGCCGGTGGCCGTTAAAACAAACAGCGACAACAGTAAATAACCATTGATCAACATGCCAAATACTTCGCGGGGGCTGACCAGGTATTCAATAAACAAACGATCCGGCCGGGTGTCATATTCTATGATAAAGGCGGGGGTGGCCAATTCAAAAAACACCAGGATTATCAACATGACAGGATAGTAATGGCGTACAAACCGGCGATAAATCCTACCCGATGAATTAACAACCTGCACCATCAATAAGCCTAACAATGGAATAACCGCCAGTTGCAATAACAGGCTCATATCAATTCTGAGGCCACCGCTTAATATCGGCCACCATTGATTAAACGAGGATAGCCGGTCAGATTGCCACCAGGTGAGCATAATTCTGGAAAAAGTCAGTAGTGTTAGACCCAATAACAGAAATAAAACCAGTTGCTTTATCGACTGTTTAAAAAATGAATTGTGCATAGACGTCGTATTTAAGACATAAACAGCCTTAGAGCTTGGCACTTGATTAAATCAATCGGAGAAAATTGAATTTAAATATACCGTTTGATGATAAATGAATAGTCCTTCATATGGGGAGGTGGTTAGTGGAATGGGAATGCCTTTACTTGATCAATTGATGAACATTCTTAGGCCATAGACTTGAAAAAAAATAGGCTGAGGCTTATATGAGTTGCTGACGGTGCTATAATAGCGCGCTTTTAGTTTAACCA
>CAZLAW010000151.1:0-4460 GCA_964557625.1 uncultured Marinicella sp. | reverse complement strand
TTGTGTCTTTTTTTTACGAAATTAAAGTGTTAGTATGTGCAGCGTAGGGAATCTATATAGATGCAATTTTTTTGAGTTAACTCATGGATAACTATTTGGAGAACAATTAGATGAAAATGAAACGTAATCCTATTTCTAATGCTGTGTATAAAGCATTATTTACAGGTTTTGTTGCTTCTTCTGCGTTAGGTACTGTTGCTTTGGCACAGGACAATGACGAAGATCAAAACGTTGAAGAGCAAGGCAAAATTACTGTAACGGGTTCACGAATTAAACGTTCTGATGTTGAAGGCGCAGTGCCTGTTACCGTCATTACACGTGAACAAATTGAATTAAGTGGTGATTCTTCGGCTGCTGATTTTATTCGTAACTTAACCTTCAATTCGGCAGGTTCTTTCCGGCCACAGTCTGGTTCATCTGCGCAGGGTACTGCATCAGTGAGCTTACGTGGTCTGGGTTCATCCCGTACGTTGGTGTTGGTGGATGGTCGCAGGTTGCCAAAATCACCCTCTACCGGTGCTGATCAGGATTTGAACGTTATTCCTGCTGGTGCCATTGAAAGAATCGAAGTTCTTTCTGACGGTGCATCTGCAATTTATGGTTCTGATGCCATTGGCGGTGTTATTAACGTTATCTTGCGTAGCGATTATGAAGGTGTAGAAATCATGTTAGGTGGTTCAGAACCTTCGTTACCCACAGAAGGTGGTGAGGTTGAAGAAGGCTCTGTTATATTTGGAACAGCCAGTGATCGCTCTCGTTTGATTGCGGGTGTTTCATGGAATAACCGTGAGATTATTTTTCAACGAGCTAACTACTGGACTGAACTTGGTACAACTTCATATGGTAATAATATGGAAAGTTGGTTTGTTAACCCTGACAACATTGACCCTGATACAGGAAACCCAAGATATGATATTGTCTTTCAGGCTATTCCTGGTGCATGTAGCTTTCCCAACAGCGCGTTTTATTTAGAGCCAAACAGTAATACCTGTCAATTTGACCATACTTCAGTTTCGGCTGAAGAGGCTTCAACTTCGAATAAGTCTTTTTATTCAAAAGGCAGTTATGATATCAATGATAACTGGCAGGTTTGGATGAATGCTTCTGTGGCTGAAACAGAATCATTTGGCCGATATGCGCCTGTTCCTGACTGGGCTTATGTTAGTGCTAATAGCCCGAATAACCCGACCAATCCAAACTCACCAAACTATAACCCTAATTTGATTGGTAGTGATGGTAATCCTGTGTCCCCACAGGCTATCGCTGTTTATCACAGGTTTGATGCATTGGGTAATCGTGACAGTACTGTGACCAATCGATTAACCGGTTTTACTGCAGGTACGACGGGTATGCTCGGTAATGTTGAGGTTGAGTTTGGCGTATCGCGCGCAAATAACAGAACTTCAGACATTGGTCGAAATTATTTGTTACGATCAGCGGCTGCTGCAGCCATTGCTGATGGATCATATAATATATTTGATCCGTACAACAATGACGTTGACGTACTTAATAGTATGAAAGTTGTTATATCAAGAATCAGTAAGTTTGATCAAGATGAGATCTTTGGTTCAGCTGCATTTGATTTATTTGATATGGCAGCAGGCCCAGTATCAATGTTTATTGGTGCTGAGTCTAAGAAAATTAAATATTCTGATCAGTATGATTCATTATCTGAAGCAGGTATGATTGGTGGTTCTGCCGGTAACTCTGCTGCTGGTAATCGTGAAATTGACTCTTTATTTTTTGAAGCATTAGCTCCATTAATGGATAACTTAGAGTTGTCTCTTGCTGGTCGTTATGATGACTATTCTGATTATGGTGATGACTTTGCACCTAAAGTGTCTTTACGGTTCCAACCTCTGGATAACTTAACATTACGTGCTTCATATGGTGAAGGTTTCCGTGCACCATCATTACCGATTTTAACTCAGAAAGATTCATTTTCGGCTGAGCCGGTCAATGATCCAGCGAGTTGTGCGACTTTAGGTGCGCCTGATACCTGTATTTTGCAACGTGATACATACTTTGTAGCAAACCCAGACTTGTCATCTGAGCAATCTGAGCAGTACTCTATAGGTGTAGCCTATGAGCCTACTGATTGGGTGAATTTTACTTTGGATTACTACAATATCGAAATCGATAATCGTATCAGAAGTTTTGGTGCTCAATACTTGATTAATGCTGAATTAGCTAATGATCCAATTCCTCCGGGGTTGGGTGTTGTGCGAAATGCATCAGGTGCAATTGATTACATTACAGCTGGTTATGGTAATGAAGGTACACTTGAGAATAATGGTCTTGACCTGAATGTTCGTTTCAATTATGAACTGTTTGGTGGTAACATAATGACCATGTTCCAGGTATCACACATCCTTGATTACAATATTGATGGTGGTCGTGATTTAACTCAGGATCCAGGTTTGCCGGAAAATCGTATGGCGCTTAATACATTGTACTCATACGGTGACTGGAGCTTTGCATGGAACATTAATCTGATCGGTGATCAATATAATGTTGTTAATGTATTTGATGAATCAAATCCTGCTCACTTAGAAGCCATTGCAAACTTGGATGGGCCTATTGAGCGTACTGATTTAGGTGATGGGACAGCCAGATATAGATCTGGTCATGTGCCAACTTGGGTTACCCATGATGTTCAATTAAATTACCATGCTCCTTGGAATGGTAAATTTACATTGGGTGCCCAAAATGTGTTTGAAAAAGAACCACCTATTGGTTTAGGTGACTTTGGTACACGTTCATACGACATGTATAACTATGATGGTTATGGTCGTGTAACCTACTTCAGATACACACAAACTTTCTAAACTAAAGTTTAGTGTTTAATTAAAGGGTACACATTTATGTGTGCCCTTTTTTTATTGTTATTTAAATAGACGCCTGCCTAAATCGTAAATTAAGTAAAAGTGTCTGAAATTCCGAATTTATGTATCAGAATAATTCCTCTGAAATGAGTGGTTACGTAAATCCTGAAGGGATGAAGCGGAAGAACTGAATAGTGCTTAGCATTAGCCTCACTGGCTGTTCCTTTTAAGTTAGGGTTTTTAGCTTTGGCAA
Source organism: uncultured Marinicella sp. (assembly GCA_964557625.1). GTDB lineage: Bacteria > Pseudomonadota > Gammaproteobacteria > Xanthomonadales > Marinicellaceae > Marinicella. The sequence goes on along the minus strand of CAZLAW010000151.1, from coordinate 1,382 downwards.
ACCACCTAAAAGGGAAAAACTGGCTACTACTTTCGTTTCCTTTCTTGAAACCCAAAATTTCAATCCTTTATACTATAATCCAGATTTATGTCAGGGTTACAAATAGATTAAGTATGCAGGATTTTCAACAAGAAATTAATACTTTATTGGCCAATAAAAAATATAAGCTGGCCACTAAAAAAATTAATCAAAGACAAAAGAAGCAGCCTCAGAACCCAGAACTTATTCGATTGATGGCTGTTGTTTACATTCATCAAAATCAACTTTTGATGGCTGAGAAAATCCTACAAAGAGCGATAAACGTTAAGCCTGATTACACCCCAGCCTTAAATAACATGGCTTTTGTACAGTTTAATAAAGGTGATTATGATCGTGCCAGAATACTTTTGGAAAAGTCACTTAAAATTTACCCGACTTCCCTTGAGGCGCATCATCAGCTTGGAAATATTTATAACATACAAGAAAATTATAAACAGGCTGAATTTCATTTTAATCAAGCGATTAACATTGAGCCAAAACATAATTTGAGCAGAGCCAATCTTGCCATTTTATTGAAAAATAGAGGAGAGATTGATGCGGCAGTAACTCATTTAAAACTGGCCTTAGCAATAAATCCAGAACAGCCTCAGCTTTATTGGATTCTAGCGAATTTGAAATCCTATACATTTAGCCAAACAGAGAAAGATATGGTTAAACTCTTATTGGGAAAAACGACTTCCGGAAAAGATAAGGAAGCCCTTTTATTCACCACTGCGAAATTGCTTGAAGATGACAAACAATATGAAAAAAGCTTCGAAGTCTTAAAGCAAGCTAATGCTGAAAAACATAATAATTTACAACATAAAGCCACAGACTGGCCTGCTTTATTATCCGATATTAAGGCGCTGTTTACCTCTGATTATGTAAGACAAAATCAAATCGTTCAAGGCGATAACAATTGTGCTACCCCTATTTTGATTGCCGGCATGCCAAGATCGGGTTCAACGTTAATTGAGCAAATATTAGCAAGCCATAGTCAGATAAGTGGAGCTTCCGAACTGACATACTTGAATGACCTTTTAACAAAAGAACCAATGAAATACCCTGAAAGATTTAAAGAGTATGGGCAAAAGGATTTTCAGGAACTGGGTCAAAAATATCTTAGTTTAACTCAACGCTGGTATAAAAGAACAAACAATTTTACCGATAAAATGCCAAATAATATAAATCATGCAGGTATATTATTGATGGCTATTCCTCAGGCTAAACTAATTCATTCTCGCAGAAACCCTATGGATGTTTGTTTAAGTGTGTTTAAGCAAAATTTTGAACAGGGAAATGCTTACAGTTACGAACTGGCTGAACTTGTGCAATATTACAAGTTTCAAGAAAAAGTAGCAGAA
>CAZLAW010000150.1:2281-4469 GCA_964557625.1 uncultured Marinicella sp. | reverse complement strand
TCTTCGATGGTTTGATAGGGTAAAGCCACTTTGTTTTTTTCCGCCAGTTGAAGCAATCGTGCCGGCAACATGGAACCCTCTAAATGCATATGCAACTCAACTTTAGGGATTTGACGGATAAAATCTGACATATTGAGGTTCCAAAAGCGCCTTATCTTAGCATTTCTCGGCTTGGGGTTGGCATCCTTATGAATATAATCGTAAAATAGCCAATCGCCTTAATCATTTCAGATGTATGAATACTGATTACTTAGATTTTGAACAACCGCTGGCCGAGTTAGAGGCCAAAATAAATGAACTGCAAAATGTCAGTGACGACAATGCCATTGATATTGATGAAGAGTTGGACAAACTTAAAAGTAAACTCACCCATAAAACCGAACAAATATTCAGTCATTTAAGTGATTGGCAGATTTCTCAACTGGCTCGTCATCCTTTGCGTCCCTATACCCTGGACTATATCGATCTAATTTTCGATGATTTCATTGAATTACACGGTGATCGAACTTTTGCCGATGATCCGGCCATTGTCGGCGGACCGGCTTTCCTGGAAAACCGGGCGGTGATGGTGATTGGCCATGAAAAAGGCCGTGGTACCAAGAAAAAAATTCACCGCAACTTTGGCATGCCGCGTCCCGAAGGCTATCGTAAAGCCATGCGTCTGATGCAAATGGCGGAACGCTTTAACATGCCTATCCTCACATTTATTGATACGCCGGGGGCTTATCCGGGTATCGGTGCTGAAGAACGCGGTCAGTCAGAAGCCATTGCCAAAAATTTAGAAGTGATGTCACACCTGCAAGTGCCCATAATCAGCACCATCATCGGTGAAGGCGGTTCCGGTGGTGCCCTGGCCATCGGCGTGGGTGATATCACCAATATTCTACAATACAGTATTTATTCCGTCATTTCACCGGAAGGCTGCGCTTCAATACTGTGGCGCAGTGCAGATAAAAATAAAGAAGCAGCCGAAGCGTTAAGCATTACCGCCCACAAACTCAAAGAACAAGGGTTGATTGATCACATCATTAAAGAACCATTGGGCAGTGCATACCGCGATCCGGCATTTGTGGCCAACTCAATTAAATCAACGTTGATTGAACAATTGAAACCCTTATGCACCAAAGATTCGGACCAACTGGTCAGTGATCGCTATGACCGTCTGATGTCCTATGGAGCCTTCTCCGAATAGACCAATCATTCTAAAAAAACCGTCATTACCCGCGGCGGATCATTATGTGGTGGCTTTTAGCGGCGGTAGTGATTCTGCGGCATTATTGCACAGATTGGTACAAATAAGTCATATCCGACAAAAGCTGTCGGCCATTCATGTGAACCACCAAATACATCCTGATTCAGACCAATGGGCTGAGGACTGTGTCAGCCAGTGTCAGCATTATGGCATTAACTGTGCCGTTAAAGTGGTAAACCCGAAAAAGTCGGATGAAAACAGCCTGCGTGAGGCGCGCTACCGGGCCATCGCACAATACCTAAACAGCCTACCGGGACAGACCTGTTTGCTCACAGCCCATCACCTGAATGATGACATCGAAACCCTGCTTTTTAGACTACTCAGAGGGACCGGACTGAATGGTCTTACCGGCATGACCGCCTTTGGAGATTACTTGGGAATCAATATATACCGACCTTTAATTGATACCCCCAAATCGCTGATTGATCAATACATAGCAGAACACGGTATCCCATGGATTGATGACAGCAGTAACCGTGACACCGAATATGACCGCAACTACATCCGCCATAAAATCATCCCCACATTAACCCAACTACGACCGGATGCCCTGCAGCGCATTCAAGACACCCGTAATCATTTACAAGCCAGTTTAGCTTTATTGGAAAAAATGATTGGTCATCAAAATCCTTTGACCGTTGATCTGAATGATTCCGAAGACGCATTGGCCACAACTGTGTACCATTGGCTCGCCTTACATAAATTATCGCCGGTTAACCATGAACAACTGTTGAGTTTTGCTTCAGCCTGCCTGACTGCGGGAGCAGATAAAAAGCCGACCCTTAAAACCAAACAATATACCCTTGTTTTCTGGCAACAGGCCATCTATGCTTTGCGGTCCAATCTATTATCAATAGACTATCATCAAAAGCATCAATTAAGTGTGAACGGAAACCATTTCTTTTGGCACCATGAGTTTGGTCGCTTAACACTCAC
>CAZLAW010000150.1:0-2181 GCA_964557625.1 uncultured Marinicella sp. | reverse complement strand
GAATATGATTGGCATTCCACCAGCTTTCTTTTGTAAAATACACCGCATGAGCCAAAGTCAAACTTTTGAAAAAAAATTAGCCGAACTCAACACCATTGTTGAGAAAATGGAACAACCGGGTGTGGGATTGGAAGAATCGCTTAAACTTTACGAAAAAGGTATTGCCCTGACCCGGGAGTGTCAAAAAATCATCGACCAAGCGGAACAGAAAATTGCTCAATTACTGGAAGAATCAAATTGAATCAATTTAGCCAGCTGCAAAAAAGAATCGATGCTTTTCTTGAACGCTATCTTGACCAACATAAGCAACAAGCTTCAACCTGTCCACGTTTAGAAGAGGCCATTCGCTACACCCTTCTGGCCGGCGGCAAGCGCATTCGTCCGCTTTTGGTTTATGCCACCGCAGACAGTTTATCCGTTGATATGAACCGTGTAGATTATGTGGCCGGCGCCATTGAAATGATCCACGCCTATTCATTGATTCATGATGATTTACCCGCCATGGACAATGACGATTTACGCCGCGGACAACCCACCTGTCACATCCAATATGACGAAGCCACCGCCATTTTAGCGGGTGATGCATTACAAGCTCTGGCCTTTAAACTATTAAGTCAAACACCGGTTGAGCCACAAAAAGTGGTTAATCTCATTAGCACACTGGCCACAGCCTGTGGCGTTCACGGCATGGCCGGCGGCCAAAGCTTGGATCTCCAGTCCGAAAACAAATCCATTCATATATACCAATTAGAAGCCATTCACAGTGCTAAAACCGGTGCCTTACTGGCGGCCTGTGTCAATATGGTGGTGTCTTTATGTGATACTTTAGACCATCGGGAAAAACAGTCTTATCAACAATTTGCCGAACATTTTGGTATCGCATTTCAAATTGTCGATGATATTCTTGATGTCACGGGTAGCACAGAACAACTGGGCAAAACCGCCGGCGCAGACGAACATCGGCATAAATCGACTTATCCCAGTTTACTGGGTCTGCAACAAGCCCAGGATAAAGCCTGTCATCATATAAAAACAGCCAAAACCAATCTTCAGAAAACAGACCGGGACAATCAATCTTTAATGGCATTAACTGATTTTATTTTAGAACGATCTCATTAATGCTATTGCCTGCAAACTTCTTTGTCTACAATTAAAAACAATCAATTCAAAAATTGGCTGTTATACCAATTAAAATCTGTAATTATTGGCTATACAACCGGCCAAAGCCAAACAAATACACCACCCATCACGGCTGCATATATGACCGCATCAATAAAGTATTTAAAGGTGATTATCCATGGATGACCAAACCAAATACTATAGGGAACTGAAGCCCAGGCAAAAATCGCAAACGCAGTCACAAAGATTACATGAAAAACATGCACTGATTCAGCGCCCGGCGGCAATGCCATGGTCGCGATATAAGCAATTAAAGCCGCGCCTAAAATAAAAAACACCAACTGCTGTATTAACAACTTGCCCATGGCTGGCAGACCTTTTTGCATAATCGTCAATATCGCCACCGGACCTTCGTTAAACCGCTGCTGTACCACCGGGTCACCCATCTCTTTCATATCCGAGCAATAAGGCGTTGTATAAAGCCCCGGTTGATCAGCTGATTGACGCAAAGCCAACGCCACTTCCGGCTCGTTATTTAATTGTTTATAATCTGAATGATGGTATTTAGCCACCATATGAATTAACGCACTGGCGAGCCAGGCAAACACCCCGCTGAGTAAAATGGGTAACCACAGCACTGTTAAGGAAACCAACATAATAAACCCCCTTTAAAGAAATTTAAATCAATATAGCACGAGCCAGAGGTATTGAAAAACTCATTTTTCTATTTTTTATAGCACTCAGTGTAATCATTGAACCCCCAAATGCCCCAACTGATGTTGAGGCTTTCTCTTTTATTAGATCCTGGCGATGTCCCGATTCGCCGGTATCGTTACCGGGCTATTTAATATAAACAGCGCAGCTGTTTTCTATCTGTGAGCTGACTTGTCAGCGTAACCACGTGAGCGCGAAGGCGCGCAACGTGTTTTAATGACCAGCGCCCGAGCTTAGTCGGTTTTTAAAAGCAAAAAAAAGCCCCAACTGATGTTGAGGCTTTCTCTTTTATTAGATCCTGGCGATGTCCTACTCTCACATGGGAACTCCCACACTACCATCGGCGAT
>CAZLAW010000149.1:0-4490 GCA_964557625.1 uncultured Marinicella sp. | reverse complement strand
CTAAATTGTTGACCGCGTTCTTGATAATCACGAAAGGCATCAAAACTCGGTGCACCCGGAGACAACACTAAATAATCTCCCGGTTCAGTGTCTTCCCATGCATGTTGCACAGCCGTTTTCAAATCATCCACCCATGTCAGCTTCATTATAACATTATGCTGCTTTAAGGTATCATAGATGCGCCGTCCATTAGCGCCGCTACAGATAATACCTTTGGGCGGATTGTTGGTAATTTTTTCTGCAAACCAGTGCCAATCAACCCCCCGTTCAAATCCACCGAGCAATAACACAGTACGTTGTGCCGGACAGGTTTGTAAGGCTGCCCAGGACGCATGAGGTGTGGAGGCAATGCTGTCATTAATCACATGAACACCGTTAAACTGTCCCAGTGACTGTAACCGATGCGGCAAAGGCGAACATTTTTTAATTGCGTTTAATGCCGGTTTTACATCTAAATCCAAGACCTTAAGTACCGTTAAAACAGCCGCTAAATTGTGTAAATTATGCTCCCCACGCAACGACCAGCCGGCAGTGGATAGCAAGGCCTTGTCCTGAAACATCAAAACACCATCCAACACATAAAACCCCGACAACTGATTGAAATATGTGACGGGTTTAGCCGGGCTGTCCTGTTGTAAACGTTGGCTGTTGATATCGCTGCCATTCAACACCGCATGCTGCGCCGATAGCATCAGTCGCCACTTGTCTTGATGGTACTGATTTTCATCACCATGCCAATCCAAATGCTCTGAATAGAGATTTAACATCACGGCCACATTGGCTTTAATAGCCCCATCTTGCGCCTGATAACTCGACGTTTCCAACACAATCACATCACAATTGCTATCACAGGCGATTAACGGCGTGCCAAAATTGCCGGCAATCTCACTGTTTAAACCACAGGCCTGCAAAGCCTGATGCAATAAATAGCTGGCCGTACTTTTGCCTTTGGTGCCGGTAATGGCAATCACCGTTGGCGCCTTATCTGTCCGATTTAATTCATTACTGAACCACAAAGCCGAGGCACTGATGATGTTCGTTTGACTGTCTTGTACGGCTGCCTGATAAGGACTGATACCCGGGGATTTAATCACCACATCAAAGTCATTTAACAACGCGGCATTAACCGCTTGGTGGTTAAAGGTCACGCCATCCTGATCGGCGTGTTGTTCAGGACATAACACAGTCAGTGGCCGTTCCGGCAGGTGTTGACGCAAATAAGCCACGGTGGCCTGGCCTTCTGCACCATAGCCCCAGATTGCAATCTTTTTATCGGCTAATTCGGCTAATTTCATGACCAATGAACCGCCGAAAATCGTCGTTTATCGGGCAGATAATAGGGTTGTTGTTTGGCCATTAACGCCTCAATATCTGTGGTGCTGACAGCGGGCATTGTTTGTATCCAATACGTGAGAGAATCTAGGTTCTGCCAATCTTTATGATTTTTAAGTAAAGCCAATGCCGCACGCATCTCCAGCGCTTCACCAACACATTCAAAGGGCTTATCACCTGCAAGTCCGAACAAAGCCAGAAACAAATCCTTTAATTCTCTATCTGCCAATAAATCATGACCAAAAATAGCCAATAATTGCTGCCGCGAGATAAATGGCGCCAGAGTCACAAACACAAAGGCGCACTTCGGGCATTGCCCACACCAGCGGCCGTTTTCATTCCTTGAGCCGCTCAAATGAAAATTACGATTACAACTGGAAAACACCTCGAAATACTGCGCATAGTGACTAAATTGTTGCACAATGGCGAGCTCTGAATAGGGTCGCAACACGGAAAAATAATCCGGCCCCTGCCCCAGATTTTCTCTCAAAACCTCACGGTATTGTTGCTCAAATGCCCATGATTTTGAGTACTGATGATTCACCCATTGGCCATTATCCGCTTGCACATTCCCGACATCGGCTGAGCGCTCATTACTGAATGCAATACTGTCAAAACCACCTAATAGCGCGGTCAGAACCGCCACTGTGCTATTAATGGCGGTAATCGGCACATGGCCGTTATAAGCACCTTGTTCAACGACCTCGTTTAAGCGCGCATCCAGCCGTCGCTTAATCTGAATCAATGGTAAACCGGTGGCATCCGCCACCTGCTGAATCAGTTCAGAAGAACCCACCTGAAATAAAGTGATGTCCTCACCGGCCTGACGCAAACGCTCAAGGGTCACCAAAGAATCTTTACCGCCACCAATCGGCACCAGGGTTCTGCCCGGCAGTGATAAAGACTGCGGTGTGGTTTTCTTTGCTTGCGCGGGGAATTGAATATGCGATAACCAACCCAATTCATGTTCATGGGCCAACTCAGCCAAACCGGCCTGCCAGGTATCAGTTAACCAGCGGGCTTCATTGTTACCGGGTAAATCATGCTCAAAGGCAATGCTTTTGGCCAGATTGGTCTTATAGTAACTGACACCTGTCATCCAGAAGACATGCTGCACCGCACGATTCAGCGCCACCAGCCAGGCATTGCGCTGTTCATCACTTAACCAGGGTTGTTGCAACAGGCTTGCCGGAAACACAAATTGCTCCTGAAAATCGCCAAAGCGAGAATCATGATAATTGAGCGTTAAGACACCATTGGCACCATCGAAAAGCGCCTGTTTAAAGGTAAATATGGCATCATCACTCACCACCGCCTTAGTCTCCGGCAATGGTCATACCATCCACCAACCAGGCGCCGGTGTGGACTTTACTGCGTTGATCGACATCCGCGCCGACCGCACGAAGCTGTTTAAACATGTCTTTTAAATGCCCGGCGATGGTCATTTCACTGATGGGAAAAGCAATCGCACCATCTTCCACCCAAAACCCCGAAGCCCCGCGTGAATAATCACCGGTAACGGTGTTAACACCCTGCCCCATAAGCGACGTGACTAAAAAGCCACGCTCCATTTCTTTCACCAAATCATCGATCGTGGGTGCATTCACAGTTAAATTATGGGCGCCGCCACCATGACCAGTGGGTTGTGTCTTGAGACGCCGCGCTGAATATAAAGACAACATAAAGCCGGTTAAAACACCCTCATCAATTAATGTTCTGGGTTTGGTGGCGATGCCGTTACTGTCAAAATTACGGCTGCCAAAACCCCCCGGGATAAACGGGTCTTCGCTGATATTAAACCAGTCAGGAAACAGTTGTTTATTCAAATCATCTTTAAGGAAACTGGCTTCCTGATAAAGTGCACTGCCACTGATGGCTGATAACATATGTCCGATCAGGGTTTTGGCCATGGCCGGATCGAATAACACCGGCACCTGTTGTGATTTAACCTGCCGCGAGCCCAACTGGGCGATACTGCGACCGGAGGCTTTGGCACCCATTAACTCGGGGTCCATCAGGTGCTGATAATCTCGCACCGCATCCCACCAGTATTCCCGTTCCATTTCACCATTTTTCTTGGCAATCGCCACCACGCTGGCAGAACAATTGCTACCGTGTTTTTCACCGACAAAACCATTGCTGTTGGCATAAATGGCGTAACCGTCACCGACTTCCACATTGGCTTCATCGACCACCACATCCGCTTGCCTATCAGCCGCATGCGCCCGGGCGCCTTCTGTGGCGCGCAAGGCATATCGGATTAATGTATCGGGATCATAAGGATTGTCAAAAGCAGTCTGCAAATCTTTAAAATCCGTGGCCAGTAAATCCTTATCAGCCAGACCGGCGGCCTCATCCGGCGCAGTCAACGCCGCAATGGCCAGCGCCTTGTCAATGGTCAGGGCAATACTGTCGTCATTCACCACCGCGGTTGATGCCGTGCCTTTGGCACCATTTTTATAAACAGTTAAACTTAAGGATTTGTCCTGGTTATTTTCAATGGTATCCACCTCACCCTGGCGACAACTGACGCTGATGCCACGGCCTTCGGCATAACTTATTTCTGCCGCATCGGCACCTTTGTGCTTGACTGTTTCGAGAACTTTTGTGACGATATCTGTTTGATTCATATCTGAGCCATTTTATGTCAAATAAAGACCGGTCGCCTGATAACGACCCATCCACTGAAAATACATTAAGTAAAACCCAACTCAAAAAACAGGCCCACCGTCTGCAAGACCTGGCCCGAGAAATCGCTGAGATGCCGGCCACCAAGCGCGAAGCCCTGGATTTACCACCGGTTTTCCTGGCAGCCATTGATGAATCAAAACGCATCACCAGCCACATTGCCGCCAAACGGCACACCCAATACATGGGTAAACTGCTGGCCAACTGCGATTATCAAAGCATTGAACAACAGATGCAACAACATGAGGCTAAAAATGCCCATTTTCAAGTCAGAGACGCCATAATTAACCAATGGCTAACGGCTTTCATAGAACACGAAAAAGAACTCAACGCTCACCTGTACGATCACTACCCCCACGAAACCCTCAACGAACTGCGCAACCTCATCCGCAACCACCGCAAAAAACCCGAACCACCCCACTCAAAAAAATTATTTAAAGCCCTACGGGAACTGGATAATAAAGAGCCCC
>CAZLAW010000148.1:0-4504 GCA_964557625.1 uncultured Marinicella sp. | reverse complement strand
GTAGAACAGATTCAATGGCATCAACAACATCATCACAGAATTGTGATTATTTCTGCTTCTGTTGAAGACTGTCTAAAACCCTGGACCGAGCAAATCCGGGTTGATCTGATTGCCAGTCATTTAGACAAAGCCGGTCCGTTAATCAATGGCCGCTTACATGGTGTTAATTGTCATGGGACTGAAAAAGTCACACGGCTCAAAAAACATCTGACCTTAGATGATTACAGTTATATTTACGCTTACGGTGACTCGTCCGGTGATACCGATATGCTGGCATTGGCCGATGAACCTCATTACAAACCATTTCGATAGAATACCTATGAAATTTAATCCCCCGCTTATAAAAACCACCTTAATTAAACGCCATAAACGCTTTCTGGCCGATGTAACGCACCCTGAGATGGGTGATTTCACTGCCCATTGTCCCAACACCGGATCGATGAAAAATTGCTGGGCCGAAGGCGACAGCGCCTGGTTATTGGATTCTGAAAATCCCAAGCGCAAATACCGCTATACCTGGGTGATTAATGAAACCCGGGACGGCCACATGATTTGTATCAACACCCATCTGGCCAATCAACTGGTGATGGAAGGTATTGAAAACGGTATCATTCATGAATTACAGGGCTATGCGCAGGTACAACAGGAAGTTAAATACGGCGATGAAAACAGCCGCATTGATTTGTTACTGACTGCTACCGAAAAGCCCGATTGTTATGTGGAAATAAAAACTGTGACCTTATTGGAGTCCGGTGATGACTTCGAAAAAGGCGCCGGCTTTTTTCCCGATGCCGTGACCACCCGCGGGCAAAAACATTTACGCGAGCTGATTGAAATGAAACAACAAGGTCACCGCGCCGTTCTATTCTTTTTGGTGCAACACAGCGGTATTCAAACCGTTGATGCGGCCAAACATATCGATCAAAAGTACGCAGACTTATATGACCAGGCCCGTCAAGGCGGGGTCGAAGTCATCGCTTATCAGTCCGCAATCACAGCCAATGAGATGACCATTAAACATCCCGTAGAAGTTATTTAAAATAGGGTGCTAGTCCAGATTTTTGTCTTTATATTCGCATAAATCCACAATAATGCATTTTTTACATAAAGGCTTGCGGGCTTTACAAACATAACGGCCGTGGAGAATCAGCCAATGGTGAGCGTCTTTGAGGAATTCTTTGGGCACCAGTCGCAGTAACTTTTTTTCAACCTCTAAAACAGTTTTACCGGGTGCAATTTTGGTGCGATTGGATACCCGATAAATATGTGTGTCCACCGCCATGGTCGGCTGACCAAAGGCGGTATTCAAAATTACATTGGCGGTTTTACGACCGACACCCGGTAAAGATTCCAGGTCTTTGCGGTTATCAGGGACTTTGGAGTCAAACTTATCCACCAGTATCCGGCAGGCCTGAATAATGTGTTTGGCCTTGGAATTGTACAGACCAATAGTCTTGATATAATCCTTTAAACCTTCTTCACCCAGTGCCAGAATCGCTTCAGGAGTATTGGCTTTGGGGAATAAACGGGCGGTGGCTTTATTGACCCCCACGTCGGTGGCTTGCGCCGATAAGGTCACCGCCACCAATAATTCAAAAGGAGAACTGTATTCCAGTTCGGTGGTGGGTTCGGGGTTGTTGTCACGCAGACGGGTAAAGATTTCGGTGCGTTTTTGTTTATTCATCGGTTTTTATGATTCTGTCTGCCATCTGCTTTTCAGGTACCGGCTTGTCTTCCCTGTGTTTTTGCATGTCATTCAATGCGGCCAGCAGTTTGATTTTTTCCGCTTGTTCCTGATGCCAGCTTTGGTTTAACTCAGCAATCACCGCTGCCGCATTAACAGATTGTTGGGACCAAAATTCAGGCTGTTGTTGCTTAATCTCATCAAGCCGCTGTTTGGCAAATCCGGTGGCCAGTCCGGAGGCTTCCAATAAGCCATCCACCTCAGCCATAATTTGTTTCAAAACCGCCACCTCGTCATCCGCTATGGCATGATTTTCAGGCACATGTTTCAGTTCCCGCGCCGTTTCGAGTTCCTTCTCATCTAAACCCAATTGGGCTAATTGGGTTAAATACGCATCACTGTTAAACACATCTTCATCCAGATCAATCACCATATCCGCATAATGGGTTCCCATCAGAACAGATAAACGGTACAAACAATAAAACCGATAAAACCCGTGACGTTCTTTTTGCGGCGCCAAAAATGGCAGCAACGGCGCCAGATCAGCGCACCATTGCATCAGCTCATAGGCATCAGCATAAGATTCATTGTTGCGATCAGCTTGGGGAATATGTTTTCTTTGTGAAATCCATTGCTGTATCGGGTCGCGTTTTAAATACAGCAATTGTGCATGCGGGTAAAAACCCGTTAACCAGGGCAATCGAAAATCCATGCGGTTAAACTGCAGAACCGGCTGTCGATCACCACTGGCGTTGATTAAATAATCCAGGTAATGACGCAATTCCGGCCAACTGTCCTGCGCAGTCAGGTACAAGCGCTCACTGCCAAACTCAATGCGATGATGGCTACTCAAATCATCCAACGCCCGGTAAGCAGTCCAGTAATCCTGAATATAAACATGATCTGCTTTGGGTGCGGTGTGTTTAATATGTGCCGGCAATTGCGGGTGTAGCGGTTCATACCAGGCACGGAACCTTTCCAGCCGGTTAAATATATGCCAGAAATAAGACGTGCCGCTGCGAAAACGCCCGATGATAAAGACAGGATTTTTTTTCATGGCGTTATTTTAACGCTTTATGACAATTTTTTTCAGGGCAAATCCAACTTGTCGTTGGTCATCACTTTCAAAAGCTTCGGCATGTGACTGCATGTGAGGGCATTGAAAAGAAATTCTGAGCAAACCATTGTCTTGAATCAATGCTTTTGAACAACCCAACTTTATTGTTCGCACCACACCACCGTTATCACTTGACCAGTCAACGGTCTGGCCATTAATGAAAATCTTTAAATCATCTAAAAATGAGGCGTTCAAGGCATTTATAATCTGAACCGTAATCCGATAATCCTGTGGCTTCACCCAAAAATCCAAACTGGCGTGGGTTGCCGGCCCTGACCACCTGAAAAAAGCCTTGTCCGCTTCAATCCACTCGCGTCGGTGCCAGTTTTGCCCCAGCAATTTCTGACCACAATCATAGTCAACCGCTTCAGCCAATATATGTTGACGGGCATAATGCTGTTGATAACGCTGATCCAGCGCCGCATCAATGGCTTTTTCCGAACTGAGTTCATCCAGATGCAAAGCGTTCAGCATAGCCCGGTACTGACGGGCAAATTGTTGTTGCGCATAATCATACAGTTGACTGTCATGGCGGTTATTGTCTAACACCCGCTGTCTTGCCAAATCGCTGATCACCGGTCGTTTAATATGTTTATTGAGTTTCTGACTGGCACCCATCGGCGGCCAGTGCATGCGAAAACTTAATAAGCGCATGGCATCATCAAACCGGTCTAAAACCCCAAACCATAAGGCTTGATTCAGCCATTTTTTGGCCCGCTGGTAACGTTGTTCATCCGTTAATATGGGGCTGTTTCCGGACAACAAAGGCTGTAAATCCGCAATGGTTTGCGGTGATAAAAATACTTCCTGGGCGCTGGGGTCGTGCTTGAAATCAAAAGACAGGTAACGCACCATGCGATTGCTGACAAGATTCTGAGTGTCCGGATGGATCAGAAAATCCTCAAAACCCAGGGCTTCACCCACCACTAAATCATGCACCACGGTGTTTTTTTCGCGTTTAATAAATGCATAAGTAGAAAAGGATAATTCAACCGGGTCGCGTAACATGGTCAGCTTTTTAAGCGGTTGCCGGGTCAACATGGCCGCACCGCCACCACCAAAATGGCCCCGAATAAAGCGGTAATTATGAGATTTAACCGCCGCAAGATCACTGACCTGCCGCCATAACTGTTCAGGCATGATATCCTGGTGGGCAAAATAGCGGTCCAGCAAAACAATCAGACTGGTACCGGCGGTTTTGGGAATATGGGCAAAGTAATACGCCGGTTGTTTATCCTTTTTTAAAAGACGGTTAAACCAGGCCTTCATAGGCTTTTGCCAAACGATGGGCATAATTATCAGGGCTAAAAAAGGCCACCCGCTCCCGGCCTTTTTTAATCATACCGGCCCGTTTAGTCGGATGTTCAATTAAACTGTTAATGGCATCGCGAATTTCACCGAATTGATAGGGGTCGATATAAATCGCCGCATCACCGGCCACTTCGGGTAGAGATGAACGGTTGGAACAAATCACCGGACAATCATGTTGCATGGCTTCTAACACGGGTAAGCCGAAACCTTCATATAACGATGGCATAACCAAACAGGTGGCATTTTTATACAACATGCCCAACTCATATTCCGGAACGTAATCTAAAAACACATACTCGTCTTTTTGAAGAAAGTTTTTGAGGCCTTTCAGTTGCCCTTCATGCATCCAGGCTTTGCGTCCCACCACCGCTAATTTGTAACCTTTCTTCACA
>CAZLAW010000147.1:0-4566 GCA_964557625.1 uncultured Marinicella sp. | reverse complement strand
CGAAAGAAGCCCAAAACCAGGCACTGTAAAAGTCCAGGACACCAAGACCAATTAAAGCACCAAGACTGACCAGGAAAGCCGCACCCGGGAAAATAATTCCGACCAGCAGAAGAGATTCTAAAAAAGAAAAGCCGAAAATAATCAGACCTGTCCAATTGGGGTTTTGCTGCACCCATTCAAAGACATCCTTGATCCAACCTTCGGCTTCCATATCAAGCAGTTATGGCGTTCTCGGCCGCTGTTAAGGTTTTCTCGACAATGTCATCATCATGCTGGCTGGAAATAAAACCTGCCTCATAGGCAGACGGCGCCAGATAGACACCTTGTTTCAGCATGGCATGAAAAAAGCGTTTAAAATGATCCAGATCGCAGCCTTCTAATTCATCAAAATTATCCGCCGCTTTAACCGCAAAAAACAAACCAAACATACCACCTTGTTGACGTGTGGCAAAGGGTACGCCGGCATTATCGGCCACTTTTTGCAAACCATCGGTAAGTTTTTTCGCCTGGCCACTTAAATGGTCATAAAACCCGGGTTCGCTGATGATATCCATCATGGCTGAACCGGCAGCCATGGCCAGAGGATTTCCGGATAAGGTGCCAGCCTGATAGACCGGCCCTTGTGGGGCAATGTATTCCATAATATCACGGCGACCACCAAATGCGCCGACCGGTAAACCGCCACCAATAATCTTGCCAAAGGTGGTTAAATCCGGTTTGATGCCGTACAGTGTCTGGGCACCGCCCAGGGCCACCCGAAAGCCGGTCATAACCTCATCAAAAATCAGCACAGAACCGTATTGGTCACACAGTGTGCGTAATGCCTTCAAATAACCCGGTAAAGGCTCAATCATATTCATATTACCGGCAATCGGCTCAATAATAACGGCAGCCACATCTTCACCGTGTTCAGCCAACACCTGCCTGATGGCTTCGACATCGTTAAACGGCACGGTTAAGGTTAAATCAGCAACCGCTTTTGGCACACCCGGGGAGCCGGGAATACCTAAGGTCACCACACCGCTGCCGGCCTTCACTAAAAAGGAATCGGCGTGACCATGATAGCAACCCTCAAATTTGATGATTTTGTCACGGCCGGTAAAGCCACGAGCCAGGCGAATGGCACTCATGGTGGCTTCGGTGCCGGAATTCACCATACGCACCAGGTCAACGGAAGGAATCAGGTTGCAGACCTTTTCGGCCAAAGTAATTTCTGCTTCGGCCGGGGTACCAAAACTTAAACCTTGATCCACGGCGGCATGCACTGCCTGTAAAACACGCTCGTGCCCGTGACCGGCAATCATCGGCCCCCAACTGCCGACATAATCAATATACCTTTTGTCATTAACATCGTACATGTACGGGCCTTTGGCAGCTTTGATAAATATCGGCTCGCCGCCGACACCGTGGAATGCCCGCACCGGTGAATTCACACCGCCGGGGATAAATTGTTGTGCCTGGGTAAATAAATCGTGGTTTTTATTCATAGTGGTCAAAAAATTTTTTTGTGGCGCCATTATAAATCTTTTCACAATGAATTGGCATGTTCTACAATGGAGAGTTTTATCTCTTTGAAAAATATGCGAAGTTACGCGGTTGCGGCCGGTCATCGTTTAACGGCTCAGGCGGCCGATGAAATTCTCAGTCGCGGTGGCAATGCCTATGATGCCATTATTGCGGCTGTGTTGATGTCTTTTGTCGCTGAGCCTTTGTTATCCTCACCAGGTGGTGGCGGGTTTTTACTGGTTTCAGGGCCTGAACAAGAACCAAAACTGTTGGATTTTTTCTCTAATTATCCGCGTCTGGACAGTCAAGACCTACAGCCGCGTGACTGGGATTTTTACCCCATTGATGGTGATTTTGGTGATAAATCACAGGAATTTCATATTGGCCGGGCCGCCGCCGCGGTACCGGGTGTGGTGGCGGGTATTTATAAAGCCCATGAAGCATTGGCCACCCTGCCGTTATCGGACCTGGCACGACCGGCTATTGAAGCCGCCCGTAACGGT
This sequence comes from uncultured Marinicella sp., assembly GCA_964557625.1. GTDB lineage: Bacteria > Pseudomonadota > Gammaproteobacteria > Xanthomonadales > Marinicellaceae > Marinicella. Next base: position 2,557 of record CAZLAW010000147.1, on the reverse strand, counting down.
GTTGTGGTCAACAGTCAACAAGCCTTTGTCGCAAAAATTTTGACACCGGTATGGCGCGCCACAGCACAAGCCACTGAGCTTTATCAGGGACTTGAGTCTGGTCGTGTCTGGAAAAACCCACAACTGGCAGATTTTCTTGCCACCTTGAGTCAAGAAAATCATGATTGGTTTTACCGTCAACCGTTCAGTGCCAGTATCTATGATTCAGCGGATTGCCTACTGCAATTGCTTGATTTTCACAACTATGAATGTGTTATCCGAACGCCTTTGGCTCTGCAATGCAACGGTTATCGGGTATTGACAAATCCGGCACCCAGTACCGGTGGTTTGCTGATTGCCGAGCAACTGAACCATGAACAAACGAATAAGCCTTCAGCGCAAGGGGTTTTCACGGCCATGTTGGCGATGGAACGTCGTAAAGCACAGTTATTAAACAGCGTTTCTCGGGGTACCACCCACATCAGTGTCGCCGATGGTGACGGCAATTTAGCGGCTTTGACCTTGAGTAACGGTGAGGGTAATGGTCATGTGGTACCTGATTGTGGTTTTATGATGAATAATTTTCTGGGTGAATCAGACATTAACAGCACAGGGTTTTTTAACTGGTCAGCCGGACAGCGTATGCGATCAATGATGGCACCCACGATTATTCGACATCCACAGTTTAATTATGCCCTGGGTTCCGGTGGCTCCAATCGTATTAAAACAGCCATTTTTCAGGTGGCATATCAGCTTATCTATGCACAAAAGTTGTTAAAAACAGCGGTGGAATCACCGCGCATGCATTTTGAGCATAATCATTTGGATCTGGAGCCGGGTTTTTCAAGCCGGGACAGACGCCATTTTGAACAACAGGTGAAGTTGGTAAATTGGCAGTCGCCCAATTTGTATTTTGGTGGCGTAAATGCCGTGCAAACCGGTACCACAGTGGCTGCGGTGGGTGATTTTCGTCGCCATGGCTGTGGTCTGGTGGGGCTGGTTTAAACAGTTAAAAAGCCACGGTATAGCCCATTGTCACGGATTCGGTGCCCGGATTTCTCTTTGACAATCGGCTATTAGAATAATGGTTAGCGGATAAGCCAAGGCGATGGTGATTATTAAACTGGTAAAAAATTTCTAATCCGGACTTAAATTCGATGGTATGACCCAAATCCAATAAATCACCATCCTCAAAAAAACCGAAACCGGTACTAATCATTAAACCCCAGTGTTCGCTGAATGAAAAAGTATATTTCATATCAAAGTAACTGTATTCGGCGCCGGCATCGGACGTTAAATAACCGATGGCGGGCACCAAACCCCATTGCGAGAACTTCGGGAAACGGTATTCAACACCATAAACCGCGTTTCTGATGCTGCCGTTAAAAGCATTTATCTGACCGCCATAAAATTGCATACTATGACGATCTGTATGTTCACTGAAAGGATGTTGTGCGTTGATTTTGGGACTGAAGGTAATTAGACAGGCAAGGGTAAAGATGCCGACATATCTGTGGTACATGTATTGGTGTCCTCTTTTTGGGTTAAGCACCTTGCTGAAAAGTATTACAAGCGTCATAACGGCCGCTCTGTAATCCGGTTTTAAGCCATTTGACCCGTTGTTGTGACGAGCCATGGGTAAAGGCCTCTGCATTCACTTGGCGGCCGGCGCGTTTTTGTAAGCTGTCATCACCAATCGATGCCGCGGCTTGTAAGCCCTCTTCTACATCACCGGGTTCCAGCATATTTTGTTGTTTGTTGGCATGATGTGCCCAAACCCCGGCATAGCAGTCGGCTTGCAATTCCAGTAATACCGATAATTGGTTGACCTGGCTTTTTGATGAGGCTTGTTGTTGCCACTCGCGAACCTGACGGTTGGTGCCGGTAATGTTTTGAATATGGTGACCAACCTCGTGGCCAATGACATAAGCACGGGCAAAATCGCCGGGTGCCCCGAGACGTTCTAACTGCTTAAAAAAACTTAAGGACAAATACACCTTTTGATCAGCCGGGCAATAAAACGGACCCACGGCTTCGGAATTAATACCACAGGCTGACTGCACCCGGCCATCGAATAACACCATGGTCGGTGCCGGATATTGCTGGCCTTGTTGCTTAAAAAGTGCTGTCCAGACATCTTCCGTGGAAGCCAGAATTACAGCACTGAAATCAGCTTGCTGTTGCTCTGCCGGAGATTGCTGTTGCGGAATGTCGACTTGCTGAGTTTGGTTGCCGCCTTGTTGCATTAAACCGCCCAGTAGCGTTAACGGGTTTTGTCCTGTTATTACGGCAATGATGATGGCAATAATGACGACACCGCCTGATAACTTAGCCCCGCCTCTGGCGATGCCGCGTCCGCGACGGTCATCAATCCTTTGACTTCTTCGTTTATTTTTCCAGCGCATAGTAAATCCCGACAAAACAGCAATTATAGCGGAATCTATGAAAAAAGTTTATACAGTGAATTTAAATTTTCGATAGGCCCAGGTCAAAGCCAGTAGCATTAAGACAAATAATCCAATTAGATGGTTACTGACATCACCCAGATTGTCACCAAAATACATCAAACGATGCAAGG
>CAZLAW010000146.1:0-4575 GCA_964557625.1 uncultured Marinicella sp. | reverse complement strand
TTTTACCTGAATATCAAACGGCTGATACCTCATTTGATATAACCAATTAAGGAGTTAACATGGCATTAAAAGAACATCAAATTAGAGAGCGATTAGGCCAATTAAAAGAAAAACATGATGCGTTAGAATCGCGTCTGACCGGTTTGGAGTCCGCGCCCGAAGCCAATGAGTTGGAAATTAAACGCATTAAAAAAGAAAAATTAAGTCTTAAAGATGATATTAAGCATTATGAAGATATGTTGATCCCGGATATGGATGCCTGAACCTTTTTTGATTTTTATTTTCCAAGCAAAACACGTATTTGAAAAAATAACCTATGAAACGTCACATTAAAATTACCCGTATCTTATTCATTGTTGCACTGATACTGTTCAGCCAATCAATTTTTTCAGCTGCAGTGACACCACTGGACGATCCACCTGACCGATTCATTCGTATCGCTGAAGATGGTGGATCTTTACAAGTGGCCGTGGTGCGTTTTAAACCCCGCAGTGGTGAGCGAAATTGGTACGTTGATTTGGTGAGTGCGGTGCATGTGGCTGATGCAAGATATTTTGCGGATTTAAATAGTCGCTTTGCTGAATATGATACGGTTCTTTATGAAATGGTGGCCCCTGAAGGGACTAAAATAACACCCAGACAAGACAATGAATCCGGAGATAAAGCCTCGGCCGGTAAAAATAATCTGTTGACGAACATTCAGCTTAAAATGACCGATATACTGGGATTGACCTATCAAATGGATGGTGTCGATTACAGTCCAAAGCATTTTGTTCATGCCGACTTTAGCCCGGAAGAATTTAAAAAAAGTATGGCCAATAGGGGCGAAACCATCACCGGCATGATTTTGCAAATGTGGCGTGCAGGTCTGGCCCGAGACTTGACTGCCGGTGCCGCCAGTCAGCTCAGTTTATTTACCCTGCTGATGGCCGATGACAAGCAGCATGCGTTAAAACGCATGGTGGCTCAGGAACTGGCTGATGCTGAATCTATAATGACCGCCTTTGAAGGCCCTGAAGGCTCCACCCTGGTGGCCGCCAGAAATCAAAAAGCATTAAATGTGCTAAAGCGCACCTTAGTGGATAAAAAGCCTCAATCCGTGGCGATTTTCTATGGTGCCGCCCATATGCAAGACTTCCAACAACGTTTAATCAAAGACTTCGATTTGGTGCCAACTTCAATTGAATGGCTGGACGCCTGGAACTTGCAATAATCGACTGTTAACAACTACCCAAGTTAAACTTAATCAAAACCCGATGCAAAAATAGGATCGTAGTTGGCGTCGAAAATGGGGGTCATGTCGTCACCCTGGACGATATTCAAGGGGTTGTAATTGTTGTAGTCAGGGAAGATGTAGCCTAAAAATCGGTTGCGCATGCGTTTCATCAGAATTTCACTGATGACATCGCGGTAGTCGGTGGTGACATTGACATCACCGCCTTCAAACAATTCATTCGGTGCAAGGCCCGGAAATTGACCGTGAAAACCAGGGTGAACGGTGTCGCCGATAATAAACATCGGATTGCCATAGCCGTGATCGGTGCTGTTGGCGCTGTTTTGGTAAGCGCGGCGACCAAATTCGGATTGCACAACAATGGTAAAACGCGCCGGGTGGTGGGCGTGCAAATCTTCATAGAAGGCAGACAAGCCCGCGGATAATTCAGCGGCTAAATTATTAAATCGGTAGCTTTGCCCGTCATGGGTGTCCCAGCCACCGGTGGGCACATAAGCGACCTCCAGGCCGACATCTGAACGGTATAGTTGTGCCACGGTTTTGAGTTGATCGCCCAATTGGCTGTCAGGATATACCGCATTATTGCCCGCTTGATAATTATCCCAATCAATGCTTTGAATGACTTGTGATGTGTAGAGTGCCTGGTGGCCAACAGTGGCCTCAGGGCTGTCGGGATTTTGATAAAGACGGTCCAGGGTTTCTGCCTGCGACGCGCCCCAGGCCCAATGGCCTTTTGACATGGTGAAATCCTCCGGATCATTCACTGCTAAGGCAGTCGGGTCACCTAAAAAAGCCGCCGAATTGGCATCGCCCGGTATCACCGAAGGTATCAGTGCATTCTCGGGCGTATGCAAGGATGATTGAAAATAACGGGTCAGCCAGCCGGTACCGGCGGTGGCGCCCAAATCCTGAGCGCCCAGTTCCATGTATTTAGTGGCCTCAAAGTGACTGCGGTTGGATTGACTTAAACCGGTGGCATGGACAATCGCCATTTTGTTACGGTTGAATAAACCGGCCATTTCCACCGCCGCCGGATGCATGCCAAAGGCGTTTTGACCGTTTAAGGCCAGTGATTCCGTGTTGGCAATATGTAAGTTAGGTCGCAGGTCGTTACGGTAATAATTATAGTCATTGCCGCTTCTTGGCGGTACCATGTGTAAACCATCCATGGCGCCGTTCAGAAATACGTACACCAGTAAATCCCTTGCCGGACCGCCATTTGTGCCCAGTAAATTACGGGCCATGCCCAACTGTAAGCCGCCCAAACTCGATAAGGTGATAACACCGCTGCCTTGGATAAATTGTCTGCGATTAATTTTTTTCATAACGGTTACCGGTAAAGAAACTCAGGGGTAAAAAAAATGGTGGCCACCATGGCGTACAGTTTATCTTGATTATAAGCGGGCCAGTTGTTTAAAGTTAAATCCATGGCTGAATTGTGATCGCCGCCAATGGCATTGCGGTGATCATCACTGGCCATTAAATCAGCCAGATGAATGTGGGTGGTGCTATCCGGCAAGGCGCCTATAATTTTTTCATACCAAAAATCAACCAACTTCGCGGCAGTGTGATCATTGGCGTTGGGTAGGCCAATCAAGGTGTCTTCCAGTAATTTGTTGAGAAGAAACCGATCGTTCGGTTCGCCGCCATCTCTGTCAAAATGGCTAATCCATTGTATGAATTTCCATGTGGCCACCATGCTTGACGTACCCAGCCAGTGAGATGTCACGTCTGGATAGCCGTTGGGTGATGCCCAGAAGAAAGGTTGCTGGCCGGTATCAAACAGTGTCCAATAATGCCACCCTGTATGCTCGACTTCAGGATTAAATCTGAATTTATACTGTAGCTGTCGCATGGCGCCGATGATACGCTCAAAAGGCCGTTTGACTTTTTCACCCCAAGTGGTCAAGAAGTCATTGGATTTAAGTAAAGTCTCCATCGCCAATTTAATCTGATCCGTCGCTTGCCAGTTTTGTTGTAAGGTATTGGCGACAGCTTCAATAATCGCAGTATTCGGTTCATCAGAAATAAAGCGACGACACAGTTTTTCTGCCAAAAAGCGATTGGTACCCGGGTGTTGTGCCAGTAAGTCTAAAATCTGATTAAGATCCTGTTGTGGATTGGCGCTGGTGTAATGGAAATTTTCACCCAATACCCGTTTGGTACCGGTATCATGCCAGTCATCGCGGTATAAAAATACACCGGTGGCGATATTGCCGTTTTGATAATCCCACCAACTGGCGCCACTGAAAGACCAACCTGTTAAAGCCCGTGCCATTTCTAAAACATCTGCTTCCACATAACCGCTGCGATAGCCATTATTATCAATCGGTACATCCTGCCAATCCATATGGCCAAAGTAGTTATCGGCTCCCAGGGTATGTAGTTCCATCACTTCACGGGCAAAATTCTCATTAGGCGCCGTTTTCCTGTTTGAGCCATTGTTGAGATAAATCAGCATACAGGTTGAGCGGGTGACCTGATACAGCATTTCTCTGAAATTACCCAGCACATTCGGCCGAATCACATCGCGATCATAATGCACAAACATCGGCTGCACTCCGTAGGCATCATTGGAGATATTGAAATGGTTGTGCCAAAAATCCGCCATCATTTCCTTTAATTGACGCTTGGAATGGATGCCGCGAAGAATGGTTGCCAAAGACACTTCCCGTGAAGGCCGCGTAAATATTGACCATTCATAGGCATCACCATCCGCCTTTCTGAAATGTTGTTGATACAGTTGTTGACGGGTTTTATTGAGGGTGGTAAAGCCATTGGCGCCTGTTAAGCGTTGTTCACAGGCCGTGTCATTAATGGTGTGCGGGTTGAGTTGTTCGTCAATATACGCCATGACTTTGGCCTCATCGGTGGTGCCGGGTAATTGATTGATATGGGCAACATCACGGCTGTTCGGACCATAGGCCATTTTACTTAACACCCGATGAATCAGATTGGGCGGATTGGCCGCCGCTTTGTTGCTGCCAACCATAAAAGCATGGGTTTTAATCACCGGTTGCTTGGGGCGGCGGCTTAATTTCTTCTGTTGACGGTAACCGGAAATGTCTTTATTCGGTTTTTTTCGCTTGGGCGTATAATCAATGGGCATGGCTGTTTCCTCAATAGATGCCTCTATTTAACGTCTGTTGCTGTTAATAAATTGAGAATAAACGCACATTTTTAAGCCGTAAAAAAAGGTTTCAGTGAAAAATAACCCTTTTTTAACCCTTTTAACAAGCTTGGTTGATTCTTGTTAAAATGGTCAGCTTTTAAAACAACAATTAAATACATGACAAAATTTACCGGCAGTGATCACTATGTGGCCACCGATGATTTGCAGT
>CAZLAW010000145.1:0-4609 GCA_964557625.1 uncultured Marinicella sp. | reverse complement strand
GCGCTAAATAGTTGTCATTGATTGATAATTTCAGGTAAAGTATTAAGCCTATGAATTTTATACAACTTCTTGGAAAAGATGAATATTGCCACCTCTAAATCAATGGTCAGTGGAGCTTTACGCCGTTTGGTGCAGGCTGAAATCATGACCATGGAAGAGGCCGTAGAAGCCAATGATGCAGCGAAAAAAAAGAAAATACCGCTGTTTACCTATCTGGTGGATAACCAGTTGGTCGAGCCCGAACAGTTGGCAGAGGCCGCCTCTCAGGAATACGGCGTGCCGTATTTAGACATCACCACTTTTGATTTATCGGAAGCACCGAAAGGAATTGTGTCTGAAAATCTCATTGAAAAGCATCAGGTCATACCCTTGTTTTTACGGGGTAAACGTATTTTTATCGGTTTGGCCGATCCGACCAATTCTCGCGCACAAGATGAAGTGCGATTTCACACCAATCTAACGGTTGAGCCCATTTTGGTGCGTCAGGATTTACTGGCGCCCAGTATTGATGAGTTGTTAAAAGATGCGTCATCAATGATGGATGAGTTTGATGAGGAAGGATTAGATAATTTAGAGTTTGAAGAGAGGATTGAAGAGGAAGAAGACGATGAGCCCAGTGATCGATCAGATTCTCCGGCAGTTAAGCTGATTAATAAAGTATTATTGGATGCCATTAAACGCGGTGCTTCAGATATTCATTTTGAACCCTATGAAAAAAATTACCGGGTACGTTATCGAATAGACGGTATGTTAACCACCATGATAAAACCACCGAAAAGTATTTCAAATCAAGTGGCTTCGCGGTTAAAGGTATTGGCTCATTTGGATATTGCTGAAAAGCGGGTGCCGCAGGATGGTCGGGTTAAGTTGAACTTGGGCAAAGGTAAATCCATCGACTTTCGTTTAAGCACCTGTCCCACCCTGTTTGGCGAAAAAGTGGTGATGCGGGTATTAGATGCCACGGCGGCACAAATGGGGATTGATAAACTGGGTTATGAAGAAGACCAGAAAAAATTGTTTTTGGATGCCATTGTTAAGCCCTATGGTATGGTGTTAGTCACCGGCCCCACCGGTAGTGGTAAAACGGTTTCGCTGTATACGGCATTAAATATTTTAAACACCGATGGTCGTAACATCTCAACCGCAGAAGATCCGGTGGAAATACGTGTAGAGGGTATCAACCAGGTACAACAAAATGCGAAAAAGGGCATGACCTTTTCTGCCGCCTTGCGATCTTTCCTGCGTCAAGACCCGGATGTGATTATGGTTGGTGAGATTCGTGATTTGGAAACCGCGGAAATTGCCATTAAAGCGGCCCAAACCGGTCATATGGTGTTATCAACGCTTCATACCAACAGTGCGCCGGATACCATTGCGCGGTTGTCTAACATGGGGGTGGCACCGTTTAATATTGTCTCGGCGGTGTCATTGGTGATCGCCCAGCGATTGGCGCGACGTTTGTGCGAAAACTGCAAAAAACCCACGGAACTTCCCCGTGAAACACTTTTAGATGCAGGTTTTTCAGATGAAGATTTAGACAATGCACAGATTTTTGACCCGGTGGGTTGTCCCAAATGTAATGAAGGCTATAAAGGTCGGGTGGGTATCTACGAAGTGATGCCGATGACTGAGAACATTAAAAAAATTATATTAGCCGGCGGAAATTCGATGGATATTGCCGAACAGGCGGCCAAGGACGGCGTGGCCAATTTAAGAAAATCGGCCCTGGTGAAAGTTAAAGACGGCATCACCGATTTGGTGGAAGCCAACCGAGTAACAGTGGATTAAGAACATGGCGAAATTAAAGAAATTAGATGAATTACAAACCTTTGAATGGGTTGGTTTAAATAAAACCGGTAAAAAGCTCAAAGGCGAGCAAAAAGCAAAATCAACCACTTTGGCTAAAAATGAACTGCGTCGGCAGGGCATTCAGGTTAAGAAAATTTACAAAAAACGTAAATCACTGTTCAGCAGTGGTAAATCCATTAAGGCCCAGGACATTGCTTTGTTTTCGCGCCAACTGGCCACCATGATGGAATCCGGTGTGCCGATGGTGCAGGCTTTTGAGATTATTGAAGGCGGTCAATCTAATCCGCGCATGGCCAAACTGGTCGGTGAAGTGAAAACTGAAATACAATCGGGTTCCTCACTTTCTGAATCTTTGGGTAAACATCCGATTTATTTTGATGAACTGTATTGCAATCTGGTGGCAGCCGGTGAAAAAGCCGGTGTTTTAGACGAACTGCTGGACACCATTGCCACCTATAAAGAACGCACCGAAGAAATCAAAGGCAAAATTAAAAAAGCCATGTTTTATCCGGCGGCGGTGTTGTTTGTGGCTATTGGTGTGACCATTTTATTATTGGTTAAAGTGGTGCCGCAATTTCAGGATATGTTCACCAGTTTTGGTGCTGACTTGCCCGGATTAACTTTAATGGTGGTGGGCGCTTCTCATTGGATGCAGGCCAATTGGTGGAAATTTGTGTTGATTGTCGGCGGTCTGATTTTTGCTTTTATTTATTTTAAAAAACGGTCGCTGAAATTTGCCCATTTCCTGGATCGCCTGGCGCTCAAGATTCCGATTGTGGGTGGCATTTTATATGATGCCGCGGTGGCCCGTTTCTCCAGAACCCTGTCCACCACTTTTGCCGCCGGTGTCCCTTTGGTCGAAGGCCTGCAAACAGTTTCCGGTGCGGTGGGTAATGTGGTGTTTCGCGATGCGGTGTTGGAAATTAAAGAAGATGTCTCCACCGGCCATCAGTTACAACTGGCCATGAGCCAAACCAATGTGTTTCCTCATATGGTGATTCAAATGGCCTCAATTGGTGAAGAGTCCGGTAACCTGGATCAAATGTTGGCCAAAGTGGCAGACTACTATGAACAAGAAGTGTCTAATGCCGTGGACGCCTTGAGCAGTTTATTGGAGCCCATCATTATGGTATTGGTGGGTGGATTGGTGGGTGTCATGGTGGTGGCCATGTACTTGCCCATCTTTAAAATGGCATCGGTCTTTTAATGTTATCCCGATTGGTTGCGACGCTCGCCGAGCATCCATTGTTGTTTATCGCATTTGCCTTATTGGCAGGTTTGGTGGTGGGCAGTTTTTTAAACGTGGTGATTTATCGGTTGCCACCCATTTTACGTTATGGCTGGCAAAAAGACTGCGCTGAGTTAAATGAGCAGCCGTTTAATCAACAGCCGCCACCCAGTATTGCCTTAGACCGTTCTTATTGTCCGAAATGTAAAAAGAAGTTATCCGCCTGGCATAATATCCCGGTGTTTAGCTATTTGTTTTTGCGGGGGCGATGTTATTTTTGTCATCAACCCATTGCCATCCGTTATCCTTTGGTGGAGTCTTTAACCGGCGTTTTGGTCGCCTTTTTAGCCCATCATTTTGGTATGGGCCTGCCTTTTGTGGCGGCTTCATTGCTGCTGTTTTTTCTTATTACCATCACATTTATTGACTTAGACACATTTTTGATTCCTGACCAGTTGAGCCTGAGCTTATTATGGTTGGGCTTGTTCTTTAGTTTGTTTGAAGTGTTCGTGACGCCACAGCAGGCCATTATCGGTGCTTTGGCAGGGTACCTCTCATTGTGGTTGTTGTTTCATGTGTTTAAATTGCTCACCGGAAAAGAAGGTATGGGCTATGGTGACTTTAAACTATTGGCCGCCGGTGGGGCCTGGTTAGGCTTTGAGATGTTAATTGTGGTCTTAATTTTAGCCTCTGTCAGCGGCTTGGTGATTGCCTTGATTCAAAAATTAGCGGGCCAGGGCGAAGCAAAAATTCCTTTCGGTCCTTATCTGTCCATCGGTATTATGTTAAGCCTGTTGTTTGGTGATACATTGCTGCGGTGGTATTTACCTTAATGGACCGACTGGTTGTTGTCCTCACCGGTGGTGTCGCTTCCGGTAAAACGCAGGTTTCCAATGAAATGGCTCGGTTGGGTTGGACGGTGATTGATGCCGATCTCGTGGCCCGTGATGTGGTCATCAAGGGTTCTGAAGGTTGGCATGAAATTGTTGAACGCTTTGGGGAAACGGTATTGCAACCAGATGGTGAGATCAACCGCCGATTATTAAGAGAAATGGTCTTTCATGATGCGGTTGCCCTGTCTGATTTGAATGCCATTACACACCCCTTAATTGCCCAATCCATTAAAACCAGTATCAATCAATCGGTGCAAAAATATCTGCTGGTGGTGATTCCCTTATTAACCGCATCCAACAAGCACGATGACTATAATCGGGTATTGGTGGTTGATGTGGCTGAAGATATTCAGCGTCAACGGTTACAGCAGCGCGATCAAATGAGCCACGGATTGGTCGATAAAATGTTGGCTTCACAAATCAGCCGTCAACAACGACTTAAGCTGGCCGATGATGTCATGAGTAATCAGGGTACCTTACAGGCCTTAAGACATTCAGTGGCATTGCTGCATGGTTTTTATGTCAGTCTGGTGGATTGTTAATTATTTATTTTATGTTTTAATCGTGAGCCTGCTTTCGGTTATAATGCCCACTTTCCTCGAAGGGCCCGTAGCTCAGTTGGTCAGAGCAGTGGACTCATAATCCATTGGTCGTAGGTTCAAATCCTACCGGGCCCACC
>CAZLAW010000144.1:0-4626 GCA_964557625.1 uncultured Marinicella sp. | reverse complement strand
GGCAGACACCCGCACACCAACTTGCAAACCTTCTCCTGGATGATATCCGGTGAAGTGTTGCACAAAGACAGTTTGGGAAATAAACAAGTCATCACCCAAAACCAGGTTAATTTAATGACCGCCGGCACCGGATTAGAACAAGGCATCAGCCACACCGAGCAAAGTGTGTTTGCCGATAGCGGCGGTTCGGCCGATGCCGGACGCAACATCAATTTGGTCCAACTCTGGATTGCTCTGCCAACGGATCAAAAGATTGAACGCAGCTTTCATCATTACCCGGAATTGCCCAATTGGACAGAAAACAATGTTGAACTGTACTTAACCACAGGCAGCTATAGGACCACAGCCGGTGAAAGCCACAGCGCACCGACACTGCAGTATTCAAAACTGGTGGGTATTGACGTGCAATTTTTAGACGATGATACGCTCGCATTAAACCTTGAGCCCGGCTTTGAATATGGACTTTTGGTGGTGGAAGGTGCATTCGATTATGACGGACAACAAGTGAATCAAAACGAATTATTGCGTTTTGATGAAAGCGATATCAGCGACCCAAAAGGCATCACAATCAGCGCTGAAAAAGGCACACGACTGATGTTTATTGGCGGTGAACCGCTTAACCAAAAAGTACTGCTGTGGTGGAACTTCGTGGCCGATAACAAGACCGATATCGAGCAATCCATCAGTGACTGGAATTCAGGTCATGCGCGCTTTGGTGATGTTGATTCTGAGCTGAAAAGACTGTCCGCACCGCCACTACCTCAAGGCTTTAAAGAATAACAACTTACTAATATAGCGACACAACTATCTTGGAGAAACACATGTCAAAATTACAAAACTTTCAACAAATGGCCGAAGACCGGCGATCAATTTATGCTTTGAACAAGCAATTACCGGTGGCTAAAGAAGAGATTGTTAACCTGGTTGAACACACCCTGTTACACACCCCATCGGCTTTTAACTCACAAACAACGCGGATCATGGTTTTGTTTGGTGAAGACCATAAAAAACTGTGGCAAATCACTGAAGACACCTTACGCAAAATCGTCAACGATGATGACAAATTTAAACCTACTCAGGAAAAAATAGACGGCTTTAAAGCCGGTGCCGGAACCATTTTATTCTATGAAGACCAGAGCATTGTGAAGGACTTACAAAATAATTTTGCCTTGTATGCCGATAAATTCCCGGATTGGTCACACCACACAAGTGGTATGCATCAATATGTCATATGGACCAAATTAGCCGGTCTGAATATCGGTGCCAATTTACAGCATTACAATCCGGTGATTGATGAACAAGTGGCTGAAACCTGGAACGTAGATAAAGACTGGAGCCTGATTGCGCAAATGGTCTTCGGCGGTATCGAACAGCCCGCCGGTGATAAATCATTTGAACCCATAGAGAAACGCTTAAAAGTGATTGGTTAACACTGTAAAAGCCTAATCAGACCCCTGCTATAGTGAGTCAATAATCAGGCGGGGGTCTTTTTTTAAGTGAGTGTTTATTAAGCAAGAACAAATGCCAAAAATAGCTATACTCGTTATAAAATTTTTCTAAAAATTTGGTTTCAGGCTTAGGGATGTGATGTAATAACAGTGAATTTCGCATCAATTTAAGAATCAAGTTAGGTCAGAATGAAATCAACAACAGCCGTTCCCTATATCAGTGAAAACGACCATGTCATTTTATTTGATGGTGTCTGTAAGCTGTGTCACGGTTGGAGTCGGTTTATTATTAAGCATGACCGTAAGCATGTTTTTAAGTTAGCCACGGTTCAGTCTGTCCAGGGTCAGGCGATTCTTCAGCACTTTGGCCTGCCGACAGATCATTTTGATACCATGTTATATATTGAAAACCATCAGGCTTTCGAGAAAAGTACGGCCTTTTTAAAAATCGTCAAAAAGCTGCCCTATCCCATAAAATTGCTACAGGTGTGCTATGTCGTGCCGCGATTTATTCGGGATTGGTTTTACGACCGGATAGCCTTAAATCGCTATCGATTATTTGGCAAGTACAATGAGTGTTTACTGCCTACGGCTGATCATAACAGTCGGTTTCTTTGACCCGAATATTTCATGCAGAATAAAAGTGATACAAAACGATTAGATCGAATCAATTTAGTGGCGCGCAGAGCTTTGGCATTTATGTTCCTTTACCAAGGTTTGGTGCCTAAGTTAATTTTTCCAAGTGAAATGGAATTATTATTGGTACAGCTTCATGGTTTACCGATTGATGCCATCATAATCTCAACGTTGGGTGGTGTTTTAGAAATTATCCTGGCCGGTCTACTTATTTTTATGCGACGTTCATTAATACCTGTTTATCTGGCCACCACTTTATTACTGGTGCTTTTGATCGATGTGGCAGTTGTGAAACCTGAATTATTAATCGAGGCTTTCAATCCGGTGAGTATCAATATGGTCTCTTTGGCGCTTTGTTGGATTGTGGCGATTTCTCATCAAGAAAAAGAGCGAAACGGCTGAAGCCAGCAAACATCATTACTCCACAGTCACAGATTTAGCCAAGTTCCGCGGTTGATCAACATCGGTGCCGCGCAATACCGCCACATGGTAACTGAGTAACTGTAGGGGCACATTAAAGACAATCGGTGAGGTGAATGAGCCACTGGCTTCCAATTCGATCAGATAAGGCACCCGGTCTTTAAGGCCATGTTGGCTTTTATGATCAACAAAGACATACAACTCGCCGCCACGGGCGCGGACTTCTTCGATATTGGATTCGAGTTTTTCTAACAGTTCATCATTGGGACAGACCGCAATCACCGGCATTTTATCGTCCACCAGGGCCAATGGACCATGTTTGAGTTCACCGGCGGGATAGCCTTCGGCGTGTATATACGATATTTCTTTGAGCTTTAAGGCCCCTTCTAAAGCAATCGGATAGTGGACGCCACGGCCTAAAAACAGGGCATGATCGCGCTGTACGATTTGCTCCGCAAAGGCCTGAATCTGATCATTGAGTAACAACGACTGATTTATAATACCCGGCAAGGTGCGCAGTTGTTTGGCCAGGTTTTTGCGGACTTTGCTATCGACATCGCGTAATTCGGCCAGCTTTAAGGTCAATAAAGCCATCACCGCTAACTGGGTGGTCAGGGCTTTGGTCGAGGCCACACCGATTTCCGGTCCGGCATGGGTTAATATGCACTCATCACTCTCACGGTCCAGGGTTGAATTGGCGACATTACAGACGGCAAATGTGGCCAGATAACCGGCTTTTTTAGCGTATCGCAACGCCGCCAGAGAATCCGCGGTTTCACCGGATTGGGAAATGGTCAGGAATAACGTATCGGTGGGAATCACCGGCTTGCGGTAGCGGTATTCGCTGGCAATTTCGACCTGCGTGGGGATTTGGGTGATGGCTTCCAGCCAGTAGCGTGCCACCATTCCGGCATGATACGAGGTGCCGCAGGCCACGATATGAATGTGCCTGGTTTGAGACAGAATCTCTCTGGCCTCAGCGCTGATAAAATCATCGGCAATGGCATCATTGAATAAGCGATCGGCGATGGTGTTGGCCACGGCAATTGGCTGTTCATGAATTTCTTTCAGCATATAATGGGCATAGCCATCCTTGGTCAGGGCTTCCGATGACAAGGTCACGGTTTTTAATTCTCTTTCAACCGCCTGCCCCGATTCATCATAAATTTCACAACTGTCAGCGGTAATTTCCACCACATCGCCTTCTTCTAAGTAATAAAACTGGTCAGTCTGGCTGACCAAAGCCTGGACATCACTGGCCACATAATTGGCTTGCTCACCGATGCCAACTACCAAAGGGCTGCCTTTTCTGGCGGCAATAATGCGGGTCGGATCAGACATACAAACAATCGCCACCGCATAGGCACCTTCAAGTTCGCGCAATGCTTTATGGCTGGCTTCTGAAAAACTCATATCCTGGGCCTGGTAATAATGCACCAAATGCACCAGGGTTTCGGTGTCGGTTTCTGATTTAAACTGGTAACCGGCGGCTGTCAGCTTTTCCCTCAGCGGCCGGTAATTTTCAATGATGCCGTTATGCACCACAGCGATGGCATTGTCTGAGTCATGTGGATGGGCATTGGCCGAAGTCGGTTCACCATGGGTGGCCCAGCGGGTGTGACCGATACCGACCTCGCCATTGACCGGATTGGCTTCAATATCCGCTTCTAAATTACTTAACTTACCCGCTTGTTTACGGATTTCGATACCGTCATCGGTAATAACGGCAATACCGGCCGAATCATAGCCGCGATATTCCAGGGTTTTCAGGCCATGGAGAATCACGTCCACAATCGGCTTTTTAGCACTGACAGCAACAATTCCACACATATTATTTTTTATTCGGTTTTTGCCAGTCGGCGACGCTGCGCTGGCGGCTTCTGGATAAAGTTAATCGACCCGCGGGGGCGTCTTTGGTGATGGTCGAACCGGCGCCAATGGTGGCATCTTTACCAATGGTCACCGGTGCCACCAACTGACTGTCTGAGCCAATAAAGGCGCCATCTTGAATCACGGTGGTGAATTTATTCACACCATCATAGTTACAGGTAATGGTACCGGCGCCAATATTGACATTGTCACCAATCACCGCATCACCCAAATAACTCAAATGACTGGCTTT
>CAZLAW010000143.1:0-4708 GCA_964557625.1 uncultured Marinicella sp. | reverse complement strand
CTGTTTGCCACCCGTGGCTTTTACGGCGTTTCCATTCGCCAAATCACCACCGAAGCGGATGTCGATCCGGCGCTGGCCAGTTATCATTTTGGTAAGAAAAAAGACATTTTTAATGCCGTCATGTTGCGCCGGGCTGAAGTCTTAAATCGGGAACGGATTGCCATGCTGGATGACTGTATCCGGCGGGCCAAGCCGAATCCGGCGCCTTTGCATGAAATTATCGACGCCTTTACCCATGCCCTGTTAAACCGTGCCACCCAAGGCGGTCAGGGCTGGAAAAATTATTTTGCCATTATCGCCCAAATCAATAACCACCCGGAACTGGGCGGCATTATCATGACGCAGTATTTTGATCCACTGGCGAAAAAGTTTATCGCCGCCATCCAGGAAACCATGCCCGACAGTCAACCCGAAGATCTGTATTGGTGCTATCATTTCTTGTCAGGCGCATTGACCCTCACTTTTTCGGGAACCGAGCGTATCAATAATTTATCTGAAGGTTTATGCCCGCCGTCAGACCTGTACGCCGTCCATGACCGGCTGGTGCCTTTTATCACAGCAGGCTTTAAAGTATTTGCGCAACAATCTAAAATAAAACAATGACCCAAAACCAGATAACAAGAAATCCCGGCACTGAACTGAATTTAGACTGGATAAATAACATTCAGGCTAACACCAATGCCACCGAACGCCGTGCCGCCACTTTGGGCGCGCGTCGTTCGATTAAAAAAAACCACCAGGCCGCCTGGCTGATTAAAGCCATCAGTCTTATCGACTTAACCACCCTGGCCGGTGATGACACCGAACAGCGAGTGCGCCGCCTCTGTGCCAAAGCCAAAAACCCACTGCGACAGGACTTAAAAGAGGCTTTGGGCATTGGCGATATGAATCTGACCACCGCGGCCGTGTGCGTTTACCATGATATGCTGACAACGGCGCATAAAGCCCTGCAAGGTACTGACATTCATCTGGCTGCGGTGTCCACCGGTTTTCCGGCGGGTTTAACGCCCCATGAACTCAAAGTCGCTGAAATTAAAGCCTCGGTGGCGGCCGGTGCCGATGAAATTGATGTGGTGATTACCCGTAAGCACGTTTTTAAACAAGATTGGCAGGCCCTCTACGATGAAGTCAAAGAATACCGTGAAGCCTGTGGTGATGCCCATTTAAAAACCATTCTGGCCACCGGCGAATTGGCGACCTTACGCAATGTTGCCAAAACCTCAATGGTGTGCATGATGGCCGGGGCTGATTTTATTAAAACCTCCACCGGAAAAGAATTAGTCAATGCCACCTTACCGGTATCACTGACCATGATTCGTCAAATCCGTGATTATTTACATTTGACCGGTTTTAAAGTGGGCTATAAACCCGCCGGTGGTATCAGCAAGGCCAAAGATGCCCTGGTGTATTTATCGATGATGAAGGAAGAACTGGGTGACGACTGGCTCGAACCGGAACTGTTCCGTTTTGGTGCGTCCAGTTTGCTCGGCGACATTGAACGCCAGTTAGAACACCATGTCACCGGCCATTATTCAGCCGCCCATCGTCACGCCATAGGCTAAAAATTATGAACATTAAAGAGATACTAAAAACCATGGACTACGGCACCGCTCCTGAAAGTCAAACCGCTGCCCAAGAATGGTTACAGCAATCACCTTTTGGTCATTTTATAAACAACAAATGGCTTAAAGGCGATAAACATTTTGACAGCATTAATCCCTCCAACGGCAAAAAACTGGCGCAAATCAGCCAGGCCGATGATACGGTGGTTAATAAAGCCGTTAAAGCCGCCGAACAAGCCGCGCCGAAATGGCAGGCCTTAAGCGGTCACGAACGCGCCAAATACTTATATGCCCTGGCACGCCTGATTCAGAAAAACAGCCGTATTTTATCGGTTCTGGAAACCTTAGATAACGGCAAACCGATTCGCGAAAGCCGTGATATTGACATCCCATTAGCAGCCCGGCATTTTTATCACCATGCCGGCTGGGCTCAGTTACTCGATTCAGAACTCCCTGACCATGAAGCTTTAGGCGTGGTCGGTCAGGTGATTCCCTGGAATTTCCCAATGCTGATGCTGGCCTGGAAAATCGCCCCGGCGATCGCCACCGGTAACACGGTGGTGCTTAAACCGGCGGAACAAACGTCATTAACCGCATTGTTTTTTGCTGAGTTATGCCAACAAGCTAACCTGCCTGAAGGTGTGGTGAATATCGTCACCGGTGACGGCCGTGTTGGCGAAGTCATTGTTAACCACAAAGACATTCAGAAAATTGCCTTCACCGGCTCCACAGCCGTGGGACGAAAAATCCGTCAGGCCACCGCCGGCAGTGGTAAAAAACTGAGTTTAGAACTGGGCGGTAAATCAGCCTTTATCGTCTGTGAAGATGCGGATCTCGATGCTGCGGTGGAAGGCGTGGTCGATGCCATCTGGTTTAACCAGGGCGAAGTTTGTTGTGCCGGTTCGCGATTACTGATTCAGGAATCAGTGGCCGAGCGCTTCGAGCAAAAATTACAGGAACGCATGAATAAATTGCGCATTGGCGACCCGCTGGATAAATCCACTGACGTCGGGGCCATTGTCAATAAAGCACAGCATCAGAAAATCACTGAAATGGTCAACACCGGGGTTAAACAAGGTGCGAGAATTTTACAAGCTCCTTGTGAATTACCCAAACAAGGCTATTTTTACCCACCGACCTTACTGGCCGATGTGGCGCCCGGTGATCTGGTGGTGCAGGAAGAAATATTTGGGCCGGTGCTGGTCGGCATGACCTTCCGCACACCAGCCGAAGCGGTGGCGCTGGCCAACAACAGCCGCTATGGCCTGGCGGCCACCATCTGGAGTGAAAACATTAATCTGGCGTTACACCTGGCGCCACAAATGCAGGCCGGCGTGGTCTGGATTAACTGTGCCAATCAATTCGATGCCGCAGCCGGTTTTGGCGGTGTGAAGGAATCGGGGTTTGGCCGCGAAGGTGGTTTTGAAGGCCTGTTTGAATACCTCAAAGCCAGTGACTTTAGTACCAAAAAATCCGCTCAAAAAGCCAACAAAGCCTCTGGTGAAAGTATAGAAACAGACGCCATGGACAGAACCGCGAAAATGTACATCGGTGGCAAACAGGTCCGACCGGATGGCGGCTATTCCTATCCGGTGTTAAATGCCAAAGGCAACACCATCACCCAGGTTGGCCTGGGTAATCGCAAAGATGTCCGCAATGCCGTGGAAGCGGCGGCCAATGCGACACAATGGTCAAAAATGACCGCTTATCAACGTCAGCAAGTGATGTATTTCCTGGCAGAAAATCTCAACCTGCGAAAAGATGAATTTATCGACCGCTTAAAAGACTTCGGCCACAGCCCCGGCGCTGCCAAAAAAGAAGTCGAACAAAGTATCGAACGCCTGAATTATTATGCCGCCTGGTGTGATAAATTCGACGGCCGGGTGCATAGCGTGCCGATGCGGGCCGTGGCCATGGCCATGCATGAACCGATTGGCGTGATTGGCATCGCCTGCCCGGCTGAAAACCCTTTATTAAGTTTTGTGTCTCTTATGGCACCGGCACTGGCCATGGGTAATCGTGTGGTTATGCTGGCCGATGTAGCCTTTCCTTTACCGGCATTGGATTTGTATCAGGTATTAAACACATCCGATGTGCCCGCGGGCACCGTGAATATTTTATCGGGTCGGCATGAGGATATGCTAAAAACACTGGCCGGCCACTTAAACCTGGATGCCCTGTGGTATTTTGGCGATCAAGCCGGCG
Organism: uncultured Marinicella sp.; assembly: GCA_964557625.1. Lineage (GTDB taxonomy): Bacteria > Pseudomonadota > Gammaproteobacteria > Xanthomonadales > Marinicellaceae > Marinicella. Next base: position 941 of record CAZLAW010000143.1, on the reverse strand, counting down.
CCACTTTGGTGGAGCAAGAATCGGCACTTAATTTAAAACGCACCTGGACCCATACTGAGGCCAAAGACTGGTCTTCAGATAAAGCCCAAGGTAAAACATTCTTACGCATGAGTGTGGAAGTGAAAAACATATGGACGCCGTACGGTGAATAAGGACATCAATATGAGTAAAAAAGATTTATTAACAGAAGAACACCGAGCCGCCGCGCGGATTATTGACGATGCCTGCGGTGAACACCGCCCCAAAGTGGCTTTAATTCTGGGCTCCGGCCTGGGCAAAGTCAGCGAAGCGGTGGACGTGATTGCCCGGCTTGAATATAAGGATTTACCGGGCTTTCCAGAACTCGGCGTCGGTGGACACAGTGGCACTTTATCAATTGTCACTCTGGACGGCCATCCTTTAATTGTCCTCAATGGCCGCTGTCATTATTACGAACAGGCCGATGCCGCGGCCATGGCACCCATCATTGGCGCCTTAAAAGCATCCGCCGTTGAAACCTTAATTATTACGAATGCCGCCGGTTCCCTGTTAAACCAGGTGCCCGGTTCAATTATGCTGATCAAGGATTATCTGAATTTCACCGGCCAGTCGCCCTTATTCGGCTGCCCCCACGACCAGCGTTTCGTCAATATGGCCAACGCCTATAACGCCGATTTCAGGTATTATTTTAAACAAATCGCCCGGCAGCATAAAATCCCGCTTTCACAAGGTGTTTATGCTTGGATGGCCGGACCGCAATTTGAAACCCCGGCCGAAATTAAAGCCATCCGCCAGCTCGGTGCCGATGCGGTCGGCATGTCAACGGTCCCCGAAACCATCCTGGCCCGCTATCACGGTATGAAAGTCGCCGGTTTATCAGTGATTACCAACTACGGCGCCGGCATGGACGACGGCGGCATCAGCCACGACCAAACCCTCAGCTACGCCCCCAAAGCCGCCAA
>CAZLAW010000142.1:1026-4752 GCA_964557625.1 uncultured Marinicella sp. | reverse complement strand
TTAAAACCGCCAAAGCCTGCGCCGCATCGGCTTCATTGAGTTCTATCACATCCATGTCATTGATGCTCAAGCCGTGGGCCTTGAGCAATTGTTCAGTGGCCGGGACCGGGCCCATACCCATCACCCGCGGCTCCACCCCGGCCACCCGGGCACCACAGATTTTCACCATCGGTTTTAAACCATACTGTTCTACTGCCTGTTGTGATGCAATCAGCAGGGCTGCCGCACCATCATTGACGCCGGAAGCGTTACCGGCGGTGACACAGCCATTGTCCCGGAACGGTGAGCGTAATTGGGCCAGTTTTTCTAACCGGGTGTCACTTCTGGGGTGTTCATCCTGCGCAACAATTTTATCATCACCTTTGCGCTGCGGGATACGCACCGGCACGATTTCATCATTGAAATAGCCGTTTTGTTGCGCCCGGTGGGTTTTTTGTTGACTGTTATAAGCAAACACATCCTGGTCTTGCCGGCTGATGTTATGTGCTTTGGCCACATTTTCAGCGGTTTCAGGCATTGAATCGGTGCCGTACTGTTGCTGTAATTTCGGGTTAATAAACCGCCAGCCAATGGTGGTGTCATAGACTTCAGGCTGGCGCGAGAAGGCGTGTTCGGGCTTGGCCATAACCCACGGTGCCCGCGACATGGATTCAACCCCACCGGCGATAATGACTTCGGCGTCGCCACAGGCTATGGTGCGTGCCGCCATGGCCACCGCATCCAGACCTGAGGCGCATAAGCGATTGACGGTGACACCGGGAACCGTCGGCGGCAAGCCGGCCAGTAACGCCGACATCTTGGCCACATTACGGTTATCTTCACCGGCCTGGTTGGCACAACCGGCGATAACATCACCAATCTTTTCATGCGGTAAGTCAGGATTATTATTTAATACGGTTGTAATCACATGCGCCAACATGTCATCGGGTCGCACCGTTGCTAAAGCACCACCAAATCGTCCAATGGGCGTGCGAATACCATCACATAAATAAACGGATGTCATAATTGTCTCCGAATGTACGGTGATAACCGATAACGGTCGTCACCAAACCACTGATACAGTTCAGTCAGCACCGATGCCGGATTTTGCCAACCGATTTGACCGGCATAATCAATCAGTCCCTGTGGGTAGTTGGTGCCATATCGCATGGCCAGATCCACGTCCTGCGCCGAGGCCACACCATTAAAAACCGCATCGGCGGCTTCGTTAATTAACATCGACATTACCCGGGCGTTAATCATACCGGGTGAATCTTCGGTCACCAACACCTGTTTCCCAATGTGCTGAAATAAAGCCATGATATGCTTTTTATCATTGTCACTCACGTCGGTGCTAAAACACAGATTCACCGCTTCAGCGTGGCTGTAGTCAAATGACCAATCCACCAGGCACACGGGTTTTTTAAGTTGCTGCGCTAAGGATTCAGCCCGGTGGCCAACGGTCTGAAACAACACCGTCTCACCCACCTGATTCAACGAACCGCTTGTCACCGCACAGACCATTTTGAACTGACTCAGTAATTGCTCAAAAGGATGTTCTGACGGGTTGAGTTGAATTTGATTCGGCAGCTGTTTCTGAGATGATAAAAAAGGAGAGGTTTGCTCGCTATCCTTTTGATGATATGAATAAAACCCCTGACCTGTTTTGCGCCCGAGCAGACCGGCTGCCACCATTTCAGACTGCAGTAAAGATGGCCGGTAACGCGGGTCATTAAACATCGCTTTGTAAACAGTCTGACTGACCTGATAATTCACATCAATGCCGATCAGATCCATCAGACTAAAAGGCCCCATACGAAAACCGGCGGCTTCTTTCAAAGCGGCATCAAGGTGATGTACATCTGCCAGTTGTTCTTGTTTAATTTTTAAGGCTTCCCCATAAAAAGGCCGGGCCACCCGGTTAACGATAAAGCCCGGTGTGGATTGGGCCCGGACCGGAATTTTGCCCCATTTGTGCATCCATTCAGTGGCTTGATTAAGCACCCCCTGATCCGTTTTTAAGCCGGCCACCACCTCCACCAGCTTCATAACCGGTGCCGGATTAAAAAAATGTAAGCCCAACACCCGTTCGGGGTGGTCTAATACGGCGGCAATTGCGGTGATGGAAATTGAAGAGGTGTTAGAAGCCAACAGCGTACTTTCATCACAAATTTGTTCCAGTTGTTTAAACAAGTCCTGCTTAACCGAAAGGTTTTCCACCACCGCTTCAATCACCAGCTCAGCGTCTTTTAATTCAGCCAAATCATTAACCGCGGTGATATGACCCAACACCGCTTGTTTATCGGCGCCATCAATTTTGCCTTTTTCAATACGTTTATCCAGCCGGGACGACAAGCCGTCGATGGCCGCTGTCACCGCATTTGAATCAATGTCATATAACTTCACCCGGCAACCATGGGCCGCCGCCACTTCGGCAATACCGATGCCCATGGTACCGGCACCCATAACAGCCATATCTGAAATCATCATCAGTGCCCTTTAAATTGCGGTTTTCGTTTGTCGTTAAAAGCGGCAACGCCTTCTTTAAAATCATGGCTCAGGCCACATAAGCGTTGCGCATTTCGCTCGCGCTCCAAATGATCATCAAAGTCATTTTGATAGGACTCATCGAGTAAAGATTTGATGTGCGTTAGGGCTTTGGTGGGCCGTTGAGCCAGTTCTTGCACACGGGCTTCCACCCAGTCGTCAAACACCTCATCGCGCACCGCCGCGTAAATCATGCCCCAGGCTTCAGCCTGTTCAGCCTCCACCGGTGTGGCCAGCATGGTGATGGCTCTGGCACGTGCCAACCCCACCAGTTTCGGTAACACCCAGGTGCCGTTGCAATCAGGTATTAAACCGATCGACGAGAAGGACTGAATAAACCGCGCCGACTGTTTGGCCACCACAATATCACAGTTTAAAGCCAGGTTGGCGCCGGCACCGGCAGCCACCCCATTGACCGCACACACAACCGGCACTTTGATGCGCTTAAGCAACCGAATAGTGCGGTTAAAACCCTGATCGAGGGTGTCGCCTAAATCAAGGGGTTTGTCTCCGTGAGTTTGGCGTTCTGCCAAATCCTGACCGGCACAGAACCCACGTCCATGGCCGCTCAGCAACACACAACGAATCTCCTCTTTATGCGCAATTTCTGCCAAAATAGTCTGCAACTCCTGATGCATTTGGGCATTAAAGGCATTGAGTTTATCGGGTCGGTTAAGATAGATTCGGGCCACGGCACCGTCCACAGACAACGTAATGGTCTCACAATTTTCTAAGGTATCTGTCATAAGTTTGTCATCGCCATGAGCGGCCATTAACATGGACCACGCCACCGCTAAAATTGATTGAAACAAAAAAGGGTCACCAATCGGTGACCCAGAGAATTAATTTAACAGACCATCTAAAAAGCCATAATACCAAGCCGCCGCCACAGCGCCACCCAGGACAATAATGGTCACCAACCATTTTACGGCACCACTGCCTGAACTGTCTTGTTCAGCAACAGTCGCTTTGGGCTTGGCTTTGGCTTTCCCGCCAGCTTGGTCTAAGGTGGGATCACCCATGCCCGGTGTCTGCACCAGAAAACGGATGTTATCAATGCGAATTTCATCACCCACCTGCAGCTCCCGCGATTTGATGCGCTCACCATTGACATAAGTACCGTTGGAAGAGTCCAAATCCTTTATCACCAGGCCGGTGGCATCAGCATCAATTTGCATATGCCGCCGAGATACCCCTTCA
>CAZLAW010000142.1:0-1016 GCA_964557625.1 uncultured Marinicella sp. | reverse complement strand
TGTGACAGTCTGAATGACGGCCGATGGTGGTGGTTCCCCGCAGCGGATAGGTTTTACCAAAATAAGCACCGGACACACCACGCAGGATAAATTGTGGTAAAGCCATGCGAATTCGAGTTTTACCGTCATCACCGGCAACAGGTTGTTGAGCCGATGAATCCAATAATTTCATATGAACTTGAGAAGCAATCAACAAATCACCGGCCCGCACCTCTTTTTCATCTTTAACCAGTTTACCGTTAATCGAAACCAAACTGGCTTCACTCGGTATGGACACCGAATAATCTGAACCCTGTACCGTAATGGTTAAATGAATATCGGCCAGACCTTTATCTTCAATGGTGATGTCAGCGGCATTGTCACCGCCAATGGTGTAATCTCCGTTTTCCAACATAACGTCGGGGTGTTCGCCGTGCGGAAAGTGCAGTTTCATAATGATGTTCCGTTTAAGTCGATATTTATTATATGCAAATCATCAGCCTCAAGCAACAAAACCAAACGGAGAGCTTCAATAAAAGCACACTGCTTCACATCTGTGCAAATGGATCCAACAAATCGCCAGAGTCATTTCTGTTATTATTTATCGCTTCCGGCTGCATTCATTAAAAATGCTGGCTTGGCTACTTTTTAGTTTTCACCAACAGACGGCGCAAACCCATCAGCACAAACCCACGTCGGTCTGCTTTAATGGCGCGTTTGAGCCGACGCAAAAATGACTTTCTCATGCGTAATTTACTCTCACTGTGTGCCGCTTGATTCAGTGCAAGGTATTCCTTCGCCAATCGCTCGGCGTCTGGCATTAGTTCATCGGCCGCCACAACCGCGTCCAAAAACCCGGCCTCAACCGCCTGTTCTGCATTAAACACCTCAGACAGCAGCATGGCACGCTGAACATGGGAAGGGTTCAAGCGATAGCGACATAAGACCAGCGCACAATGGGGCATGGTCAGACCGTTCTTCACTTCATTGGCCACAATTTTATACTCACCGGCCACACCTAAACGATAATCACCTGC
>CAZLAW010000141.1:0-4769 GCA_964557625.1 uncultured Marinicella sp. | reverse complement strand
TCATTTACCTGGCCTAACCGGCTCGGCGGGTCGTGCTGCTCAGCAGCACTCCAAATTTTTCATGCGTTAAAGCAGTGGCACCATGGCGTGTGCAATCAGCTTGATATTGAATGATAAGAAGTTGTGGGTTTCATTTTTGGGTTAATTTTAGAAAAATAAGATTGATATGCGGATATTTTTTGAGAGGGGTGTTAAAATTCCGTCATTAACCGACCAAGACAGTGTTGTTCACTTTTCGATGACAAGTCAGGTTCAACAAATTTAAAATGGTTTAACTGACTTGCTTCCATTAAAAAAGAGGCTATCATTTGCTGTGCTATGGGTTTTATTAATATATGGGTATTAATTGTATGATGAAGAAACAGACTAAATTAGGCTTATTGGTCAGCACACTGCTGATGTCAACGATGGCATCGGCTGAATATGGACTCAACTTGCCAAAAGGTGCGTCTGACTACAGTGGTCAGGTTTATGACATGCACATGATGGTGTTGTGGATTTGTGTGATTATCGGTATAGGTGTCTTCGGTGCGATGTTTTATACCATTTTCGCTCACCGAAAATCCAAAGGGGTGGAGCCGGCTAAGTTTTCTCACAGCACCACCGTTGAAATTATTTGGACCGCCATTCCGGTACTGATTTTGATTGCGATTGCCTTACCGGCCACCAAAGGCATGATGCAAATGGACAGTCCCCGAGATGCGCAAGGTGAACCGGTCACTATGGATATGACCGTTAAAATCACCGGTTACCAATGGAAATGGCGCTATGATTATCTTGATGAGGGATTTGGGTTTCTGAGTACCCTGACTGCCGACAGCAATATTGCCCGCCAAAAAGGTTCGGGTGTGGATGTGAACACGGTGGATAATTATTTGTTGGATGTGGATAATCCGCTGGTCATTCCGGCTAATACCAACATCCGTTTTCTGTTGACATCTGATGATGTGATTCACTCCTGGTGGGTACCGGAATTTGGTTGGAAACGGGATGCCATCCCCGGTTTTATTAACGAGGCCTGGACTAACATTAAAGAGCCGGGTACCTACCGGGGACAGTGTGCGGAATTGTGCGGAAAAGACCATGGCTATATGCCGATTGTGGTTGAAGTATTAAGTCAGTCTGATTACAGCAACTGGCTCGCACAGCAAAACGGTGGGGCTAAAGCCGATCAGGCCGTTGTATCTGATGAGCCGGCTGGCATGGAATCCCCGCAAAGTACCGTTGCAGATGCCAGCTCGGCTGAAACCCCACAAGATGAAGAAGCCGAACTTATGGCAGAGTCGGACAATGATGATGCCGATAACGCTTCTGTTGAAACAGCCGAAGCGGCGACCGTTGAACAGACCGAGTCTTCCGAATCGGATTGGTCGATGGAGCGCTTAATGACACGTGGTGAAGAGGTGTATAACACCCAATGCCTGGCCTGTCATAAGATTGACGGCTCCGGTATGCCCCCGGCTTTCCCATCATTAATTGACAGTGATATAGTCAGTGGTGATTTAGATAAAAATATTGATACTGTGGTGCATGGTGTCAGTGGTACCGCCATGGCACCCTTTGGGCGTATGTTGCCGCCGGAAGATGTTGCGGCCGTTATCACTTACACCCGTAATTCATTCGGTCATGACAGCGGTGATCGCGTGCAACCGGCTGATATTGAAGCCGTTTTACAATAAATTCGAGGATATAAACAATGAGTCACGACATTACACACGATGAACTGAATCACGACCACGATCACAAACCCAAAGGTTTTGTGAATCGCTGGTTGTTAACCACCAACCACAAAGACATCGGTACCATGTATCTGGTCTTTGCGTTGGCGATGTTTATTCTGGGCGGGTCCATGGCAATGGTGATTCGTCTGGAATTGTTCCAGCCGGGTTTGCAGTTTGTGGAGCCGTTCTTTTTTAATCAGATGACCACCATGCACGCGCTGTTTATGATTTTCGGTGCGGTGATGCCGGCCTTTGTGGGCTTGGCTAACTGGATGATTCCGATGATGATCGGGGCACCGGATATGGCGCTGCCGCGGTTGAATAACTTCTCGTTCTGGTTGCTGCCGTTTGCCTTTGTGGTGTTGGCCTCGACGTTCTTCATGCCGGGCGGTGCGCCGGCCGGTGGTTGGACCATGTACCCGCCACTGGTACTGCAGGGCGGCCAAAATGTGGCTTTTTTGGTGTTCGCGGTGCATTTAATGGGTATTTCATCCATTCTGGGGGCAATCAATATTATTGCCACCATTGTTAATATGCGCGCACCGAATGTCGGTTATTTGAATATGCCGATGTTTGTCTGGACCTGGTTGATTACTGCCTTTTTATTGATTTTGGTGATGCCGGTATTGGCCGGTGCGGTGACCATGCTGTTAACCGACCGTTATTTCGGCACCAGCTTCTTTAATGCCGCCGGTGGTGGTGATCCGGTGATGTTCCAGCACATTTTCTGGTTCTTTGGTCATCCGGAAGTGTATATTATGATTCTGCCGTCATTCGGGATTGTCTCTGAAATTATACCGACCTTTGCCCGTAAGCGGCTGTTTGGTTATGTGTCAATGGTGTACGCCACCGCCGCCATTGCGTTCTTGTCCTTTATCGTGTGGGCGCATCACATGTTCTCCGTGGGCATGCCTTTGGGTGGACAGCTGTATTTTATGTATGCCACCATGTTGATTGCGGTGCCCACCGGGGTGAAGGTCTTTAACTGGCTGGCCACCATGTGGCGCGGCGCGATGACTTTTGAAACACCGATGTTGTTCTCGATTGCTTTTGTGGCCTTATTTACCATCGGTGGTTTTTCCGGGGTAATGATGGCGCTGGCGCCGGTGGATTTACAATACCATGACACCTATTTTATTGTGGCGCATTTCCACTATGTGTTGGTACCCGGTTCGGTGTTTGCGATTATTGCCGCAGCCTATTACTGGTTACCGAAATGGACCGGTCATATGTATGATGAACGATTAGGCAAAATCCACTTCTGGTGGTCGGCGATTTCCGTGAATGTATTATTCTTCCCGCAACATTTCCTGGGGTTAGCCGGTATGCCACGTCGTATTCCGGATTATTCCACCCAATTTGCTGAGTTTAATATGTGGTCAAGTATTGGTGGATTTGCCTTTGGCCTGGCGCAAGTGTTCTTTGTTTACATCGTGATTAAAACGGTTCGTGGTGGTCAAAAAGCCACTGCTCAAGTGTGGGAAGATGCCAAGGGTCTGGAATGGACAGTTCCATCACCGGCGCCGCACCACACATTTAATGAGTACAAACCGGTTGATTTAAGCAAAATGGCCCATGGTGATACCCATTAATGGATAAGCACAAAGAACATACGCCTCAACAACGTCGGGGTATTAAAAAAACAGTCACCATCCTGGCGTTGGTGGCTGTGGGTTTATTTTTATGGTCTGTGTATCTGGTGTTGCAACAAGCCCATGTTTGATAGTGTCTCAAATACCTTAAAAGCCTTACTGACCATTGCCGTGTTGATGGTCGGTTTTGGTTTTGTCCTGGTACCGCTGTATGATGTGGTCTGTGATATCACCGGTTTAAACGGTAAAACCGGTGTGACCACTAATGCGGAAGTTGAAAAGAATCAGCCGGCGGTTGATGATAATCGCACCGTCACAGTGCAGTTTGATGGTAATGTGAAAAGTGATTTGCCCTGGGCGTTTCAGCCCACTGAATTTTCTATGGAGGTTCAGTTGGGCAAACTCTATCACACCGAGTATTATGCCAAAAACACCGCTTCCGTTGAAATCATTGGACAAGCCGTACCCAGTGTGGCACCGGCCAAAGCGTCTAAGTATTTTAATAAAACGGAATGCTTTTGTTTCACTGAACAGTTATTAAAAGCCGGTGAAGAAATGCAAATGCCACTGACCTTTATTATCAGCAGTGATTTACCTGAAGATGTCAAATTAGTGACCTTGTCCTATACCTTTTTTAATAAGTATCAAGTGACCGATACAGCAGCATCGACCACAGATAGAATCAACATTAACAGTTAATAATTATCGAGTAGTGAATCATGACAGAAATGAGTGAAAAACAATATTATGTTCCCCACACCGCCAAATGGCCCATTGTCGCCTGTGTCGGCCTTTTTGTCTCAGTGATTGGGGCCAGTTTAAAATTTAACAGTCTTGATCTGGAACCCACAACGCCCTGGGTCATGTATTTGGGGTTTGCCATTTTAATTGTGATGTTTTTTGGCTGGTTTGGTGAGGTTATTAAAGAAAGTGAAGACAACCTCTATAACAAACACGTGGATGGTTCGTTTCGAGCCGGTATGATTTGGTTTATTTTTTCAGAGGTCATGTTCTTTGCCTCCTTTTTCGGTGCTTTGTTTTATGCCCGAACTTTTGCCGTGCCCTGGCTCGGCGGTGAAGGCACCAATTTAGCCACCAATGTGCAATTATGGCCCGGCTATGAAGCCGTGTGGCCAACCAATGGACCGGCTGATATAAATGGTCGATTTGAAACGATTAGTGCATTTTCATTACCTCTGGTGAATACCTTGCTGCTGTTAACCAGTTCCATCACCATCACCATTGCGCATCATGCCTTACGTGCCAATAACCGTAATAAAACCATTGTTTGGATGATAGCCACAGTTCTGCTGGGTGCAACCTTTTTGTTTTATCAAGTCGAAGAATATATTGAAGCCTATCAACACCTTAATTTAACCCTTAAATCAGGTATTTATGGCTCAACTTTCTTTATGTTGACGGGTTTTCACGGTATCCATGTGACTTTAGGCACCAT
>CAZLAW010000140.1:0-4880 GCA_964557625.1 uncultured Marinicella sp. | reverse complement strand
TTATATTGAAGATATTCGGCTTCGTGATTTAGAGCGTTTGCAGGAACAAGCAGAGGGTGACATGGAATCCGGCATGGATCGGGTGTTACGTAAACCCGTCAAACAGGACTGATTTTTTTTAAAATGGTTGAGTCTTGGCTGATATGCCTTAAGATAAGGGTTTTTTTTACCTGAAATGTCATGAATGACTTTATTGCTGATTTAGTGAAGCAGGTCAAACCTTCAGCCACCATTGCGGTTTCCATGAAAGCGGCTGAATTAAAAGCCGCCGGACAAGATGTCATTGGTCTGGGCGCAGGTGAACCTGATTTTGACACCCCGGAACACATTAAACAGGCTGCCATAGATGCCATCAATAACGGTCAAACCAAGTACACGGCGGTTGACGGTACAGCTGAATTAAAACAAGCGATTATTGAAAAATTAAAACGAGATAACCGGGTTGATTACCAGGCCAATGAACTGTTGGTCTCGTGTGGTGCCAAGCACAGTATCTTTAATCTATTAAATGCCGTGATTAATCCCGGCGATGAAGTCATTATTCCGGCACCGTACTGGGTGTCTTATCCGGATATGACGCTCCTGGCCGGGGGCGAATCGGTGATTGTACAAACCACCGCAGACAATGCTTTCAAAATGACCGCTGAGCAGTTATCAGCAGCCATGACTGATAAAACCAAATTAATTATTCTTAACTCCCCGAGTAACCCCACAGGTCAAGTCTATTCTCAGGCTGAATTAACCGCCATTGGTGAAGTGGTGCAAGCCAACCCCCATGTGCTAATTATGACCGATGATATTTATGAGCATATTTATTGGGGTGATGAGCCATTGACCAATTTAGTGGCCTTGTTTCCGGCACTGAAAGATCGGGTGATTTTAATCAATGGTGTGTCCAAAGGTTATGCCATGACCGGCTGGCGTATTGGTTTTGCTGCAGGCAATCAGGACATTATTACGGCCATGCGAAAACTGCAATCACAAAGCACCTCAAATCCCTGTTCAATTTCTCAAGCCGCGGCAGCGGCGGCTTTTAGCGGTCCGCAAGATTGTTTGCAAACCATGACCAGAGCATTTAAAACCCGGCATGATTATGTTGTGGCTGCCTTAAATGACATCAACGGCATACGCTGTTTAGCCGGTGCCGGTGCGTTTTATGCTTTTGCTGATGTCGAGGCACTGATTGCAAAACACCCTGAGTGTGCTAATGACATTGAAGTGTCCACCTGGTTGCTGGAATCAGCCGGCGTGGCGGTGGTGCCGGGTACACCTTTTGGCGCGCCGGGTTATATTCGTATTTCTTTTGCCACCGGTATGGATGTGTTAGAAAACGCCATGGCCCGAATTAAGCAAGCAGTTAATCAATTATAGGACTAAGCATGCAGTACAGAATAATTGTGCAGTTTGCTGAACTGGCACTGAAAGGCAAAAACCGTCATCGCTTTATTAAAAGATTGCGCAAAAACCTAAAAGACAAACTGTCTGCCATGGGCTATCAATGGCCGGTAAAAGCCATTCATGATCGAATTTATGTGCAGTTACCGGATGACGATTCTGTGAATGAAAAAACGGCCCGCGATGCAGTGCAGGAACTGGCCCGACTGCCGGGTATTGCCTGGCTCAGTTTTGTTTACTGGTTAAGCGAACGGCAGTTTGGCTTTTTAAACACACGCGCTGATTTAACCGTAATTCATGATTTGGTGAAACGTTTAGCCAAAGAACATTATCAACCCGGGCGAAGTTTTGCGGTCCGCGTAAAGCGACGTGATAAGCAATTTGCCCTGGCATCACAGGAATTCGAACAACAAATTGCGACCACAATTTTACAGCACAGTGATTGGCAGAACGTCGATTTAACCGCGCCTGATCAGACATTTTATGTGGACATTGCTTCTGATGGTATTTCGGTTCATTGTGAAAAGGTCATCGGTATCGGCGGTTTACCGGTGGGTTCGACCGGCCAGGTACTCACGTTATTATCCGGTGGTTTTGATTCTCCCGTGGCAGCCTGGTTAATGGCCAAGCGCGGCTGTCAAACTGACTTTATTCACTTTACCGCCAGTCATCAGCCACTTGATGGTATTGAACAAGATAAAATCGTGCGTACAGCCAGGATTGTCAGTGAAAGCAGTGGTTATGTGCGACTATATATGGTGCCTTATACCTATTTTGATATGGCATTAATGGCATTGGATTTGGATTATGATTTAATTTTGTTCCGGCGTTTTATGGCGCGCGTGGCAAGCCAGTTAATGCCGGCCGTTGAGGCACAGGCATTGGTCACCGGCGATAACCTGGGACAAGTGGCCTCGCAAACCCTGGAGAATATGCAATCCATGAATAAAAGCACCGATGCCATGATTTTAAGACCGCTGTTAAGTTATAACAAACACGACATTATTGCCTTATCCACAGATTTAGGCCTGTTTGAGGTTTGTCGCGAACCCCATAAGGATTGTTGTGCCTTAATTTCTAAAAACCCGCGCACCAAATCGCGCAGTGATGCGCTGGCAAAAATGGAACAGGATTATTTAAGTGATTACCAGTCACTAATTGATGATACCCTAAATGATGCCATCGTTTTGACATTTTACTTTGGTCAATTGGTGAATAAACAAAAGGTGGACACTGAACAATGATCAAGGAGAAAGTCTGGCGAAGGTTGATAGCGGTGGTTGCATTGATTTTATCGACCGGTTTAGTGGCACAAGATTTTAAGCCGGTCGAACCGATTCAACTAAAGGACTATCAAGTTTACCCGATAAATGGCGTTAATCAGATTGAGCCCTCCGGTTTAACTTTAAAAGCGGGTCAGCTTTTCACCGTGGGTGACAAACACCGCGCCATTTATCGCCTGGATATCGTTGACAAGGAAGCCAGGTTATCGCAAGAAGTAACGCTTTACAGCGAGCGTGATTTAGGGGTTACGGTACTGGATTTAGAGGGAATCACAACCGTTAACGGTGATTTCGTGCTGGTTTCAGAAGCCCATCATCGTCTCATTTATGTTGATGACGGGCATATGCGTTGGCTACCGCAGGCAGGTAATGATTTATATCAGTCGGCTTATCATGCCGGTTTATTACAATTAGCCAATGCCGGTTTGGAGGGCGTTGTTTATTTAGGTGATCGACGGTTTTTAGTGGCCGCAGAGCGTCAACCCAGGGGCTTAATCCGTGTGCAGTTTTCAGATGATTTTACGGATATTCTTGATCAACAGAATCAAACGATGCTTATCAGTCGGCACCCTTTACACGGTCGTCAGCCTGATTTAACCGGTCTTTTTTTGCATGATAACCAAGTCTATGGCTTACAGCGTAATGCCTATGTTATTCATGAGTTGATTGAAGTCAGCAACGGCCATTATGTGGAAGGCCGGGCCTGGTCCTATGAGCACATTGTGCGTGACCCTAAATACGCATACAGTGACATGCAATTTGGCCATGCTGAGGGTTTGGCGGTGGATCATGACCATTTTTATTTGGTGTTGGACAATAATCGCATAGCCAATGCCAAAAACCCCAATTATACGCGACCGTTATTAATCGTCGCCAAACGTCCAGCGTTGCACAATGGTGATTAAATCTGACTTAATAAAAGCCTTTGGCATTTGATTGTCAGGTCGCGGATCGAGTTTAAATTCGTTTAATAAACCGTTACGGTGGCTTTGTATTTGCCAGTCGATGACTGTTTCAGGTGACATGTCCAGTTGCAACGTAATCTCGGGATTATCGGTGATGTGGTATTCTAAAAGTTTATGACCTGCGGCCAAAGTAACCGCGTTATCAAAACGATGAATGCGGCCGCCCACTGCAAAACTGTGCAGGGTCATGGCCTGTTGGCTGTAAATTGATACCACATCGGTACCCGGATGCGCACTGATGGTGACCGTGAGTCGCTGATAGGGTGTTTGTCTGAGTGGTTTGTTGGCGCTGATTGTGGCCGGATAAACAGCCCGCAAATTGGTTGATGCCAAGGTCGTTAACGGTTTTTTGTAACGCGTCTGAAAATCTTCACTGGCTTGTTCCGACAGCGGTTGACTAAATCTGTCACGCAGCCAATCGCCGCGCCGTTTATCGGCATGGAACAAATACGCCTTATCTAAATCGACATCGTATAAGAAATTTATTGATGTTGGCAGGGGTTGCCAGGGTGTGAATGTGCGGTATTCAAAGAAAATCCAGAGGCCGTAAAAAAGCGGAATCAATAACAGCCAGGGGGTTTTATCCGCTGACGGGCCGATTTCAACCCAGGTGCTAAAAGGCGCCATCATGACAACCAGGATCAGCATAGCCGCCGGAGTCATCCAAATACCCATGGCCACCGGTAAATTAATCATATAAGCGCCCAGGGGCAGTAACATGATTAACAGCATAACAGGCGCCGCTTGTTGTGCCCAATACGGCTTATAAAGGCTTAAAAAACCCAAAGGCAAGGCCAAAAGGACCGGCAAAATCAGAAATCCGGCGCCGGGCAGGGATTGACTCACAATAGTGACCAGCATTAACAAGATGCCTAAGCTGAAAACTGCATCGCCGGCAAGTTGGCGAACCGTACGGCGTCGATAAATAAGCACAAAAATAACTAAACTGAGAATAATTTGGGCATTTATTAAGGCATGACCGCCGTAAGGAAAACCCTGTAAAATATCTTGCCAGCCGGGAATAAAGGTGTAAAGTGCTGCAATCAGCACATAATTGGTGATAAAGACAAAAAAACCGGTCAAAGCCAGTGGCTTAATTCCCGCAAAAATGGTTTTAAGACCGTGCTCTTTATGCATCAGGGTTGCAATAACAAGTAATAACCAGAGCACCCAGGCAACGATAAAAATGACCCGGGACAGGTCCTGACTATAGGCAATCAAACCCTGGCCAGGTACA
>CAZLAW010000139.1:0-4920 GCA_964557625.1 uncultured Marinicella sp. | reverse complement strand
AAGAACGAAGCTGAAGCCATGGCTTATGTCAAAGAATTTGAGGATAAGCTGGATGTGGATGAAGATATGGCGATATTATTGGTGCAAGAAGGCTTTACCAGTGTCGAAGAAATTGCCTATGTCGATCGCAGCGAATTACTCAATATTGATGGCTTTGAGGAAGATTTGGTTGATGAATTGCGTGGTCGGGCGCGTGATGCCTTGTTAACGCAGCTAATCGCCAGAGAAGAACAGTTAGAAGACAATAAGCCGGCTGATGATTTATTGGGTCTGGCGTTGATGGATGATAAGCTGGCCTATGATTTGGCGGATAAGGGCATCAGAACGCGCGATGACCTGGCTGATTTGGCCACCGATGAATTGATGGCCTTGACCCAATTAGAGGAAGATGCGGCCTCAAAATTGATTATGCAAGCCAGAGAACACTGGTTCGATTAATAGAGAACTTTGTTATATTCATTTTTTCACAAAGCGCTCAATTAAATATTAGGAGACACATGTATGTCAGATGTAACCGTAAAACAACTTGCTGAAGTCTTAGGAATTTCTGCCGAAAAGCTGATGGAGCAGCTGAAAGCGGCCGATATTCCGGCGAAATCAGAGTCCGATACCATCGATAATGAATCCAAAGTGAAACTATTGGAATTCTTACGTGGTGCGCACGGTAAAGAAAAGAAAAGCCTGTCTCCGCGCAAAAAAGTGGTGTTAAAAAGAAAGTCTAAAGAAGTGCTGACAGTCAGTAGTGGCTCGGGTATTTCCAAGACCAAAAACGTCAATATTGAAGTCAAAAAGAAAAAGCGAAGTCTGGCACCGAGCCAGTCTGAAATGGCTGAGATCGAACAAGAACGTGAATCGGCGCGACGTGCATTGGAAGAACGCCGCCAACAGTTAAAAGCGGAAGAAGACGCCAAAAATAAGGCTGAACAAGAAAAACGTGACGCTGAATTGGCCGCCCAGCGTGAAGCCGAAGAACAAGCTAAACAAGAAGCCCAACAAAGCGAGGAAGACATTGTTACAGAGGAAACTGAAGTGGATGTTGATTCTGACAGCGAGCAGGATGCCGGTGAAGATAGCCAGGATGACAGTGATGCCGGCGAGACTGAAGATGAAGAAAAAGAAGTCTTAACCGAAGCAGAAAAAGAACAGCGCCGCCGCGAGCAAATGGTCGATATGCAGGTGCAAAAAGCCGTTAATGAACGTGCCAAACGCAAACGTAAAGAAGCGGAAAAACCGGTTAAGGGGCGTAAAGGTAAAAAACGTGACACCGATGTCGAAGAAACCCGCTATGGACGTAAGCAGTTACATGTTAAAGGACAAAAAGGTCGCTTGGGTAAAAAAGTGACCACATCCGCCAGTGAATCCCACGGTTTCCAAAAACCGGCGGCTCCGGTGGTTAAAACAGTGGCGATTCCGGAACATATTACTGTGGCTGACCTGGCCAAAGAATTATCCATAAAAGCCAGTGACATTATTAAGGTATTAATGAACATGGGCATGATGGTCACCATTAATCAGCCGCTCGATCAGGACACCGCTATTTTGGTGGTGGAAGAACTGGGTCATAAAGCCGAAGAAGCCGTGGTGCAAAGCAAAACCGAAAAGCTAAAAGAAGAAACTGAGAAAGAAGTGGATTCTTCTGAAGCGGAAACCAGACCGCCGGTGGTCACGGTGATGGGCCATGTGGATCACGGTAAAACATCCTTGCTGGATTACATCCGAAAAACCAAGGTAACCGGTGACGAAGCCGGTGGTATTACCCAACATATTGGTGCTTACCACGTTGATACACCCAAAGGTGTCATTTCGTTTATTGACACCCCGGGTCACGCGGCCTTTACGGCCATGCGTGCTCGTGGCGCACAGGTTACTGATTTGGTTATTCTGGTGGTCGCGGCGAATGACAGCGTTATGCCACAAACCAAAGAAGCCATCGACCATGCCCAGGCAGCGAATGTGCCGATTATTGTCGCCATTAATAAAATTGATTTACCCGAAGCCAATGTCGATAAAGTGAAGCAAGACTTAGCGGCTCATGAAGTGGTGCCCGAAGACTGGGGTGGTGACACTCAGTTTATTGAAGTGTCCGCCCATACCGGACAAGGCATTGACGCATTATTGGAAGCCATTTCATTACAAGCAGAGGTAATGGAGCTGACTGCGGTGAAAGACACGGCAGCCACGGGTATTGTGGTGGAGTCATCACTGGACAAGGGTCGTGGTCCTGTGGCCACTGTCCTGGTTAAGGGTGGAACGCTGAAAAAAGGCGATATGATTTTGTGTGGCGAGGAATATGGTCGAATTCGAAGTTTGATTGATGAAAAAGGTCAGGAAATCGAAGCAGCCGGGCCGTCAATACCCGCTGTGGTGCTCGGATTATCCGGTGTGCCGGCAGCCGGTGATGAATTTTTAGTGGTGAAAAACAAGAAAGAGGCCCGTGACGCTGCACAGGAAAACCGTGAAAAGGAACGTGAAACACGGTTAAAACGTCAACAGGCAGCTAAACTCGAAAATCTGATGTCACAAATGGGCAAAGAAGAGCGTTTAACAGTGAATATTGTCGTCAAAGCCGATGTTCAGGGTTCTGTTGAAGCCTTAAAAGATTCGTTGGAAAATATATCCAATGACGAAGTCGAGGTGAAAGTCATTTCATCCGGCGTTGGTGGTATTAATAATGCCGATGCGCAACTGGCCGCCGCTTCCAACGCCATCCTTATTGGTTTTAATGTGCGTGCTGATAAAGTGGCGCGTGAAACCATCAAAGAAAGTGATTTGGACCTGCACTACTTCAGTATTATTTATGAAGCCATTGATCAGGTGAAAGCCGCTGTCACCGGTGTGCTGGGCACAGAAACCAAAGAGGAAATTATCGGTATCGCTGAAGTCCGTGATGTCTTTCGATCCTCTAAATTTGGAACCATTGCCGGTTGTTTGGTATCAGAAGGCGTGGTCAAGAAAGACAACCCTATTCGCGTATTGCGAGATAACGTGGTGGTCTTTGAAGGTGAGTTAGAATCCTTACGCCGCCATAAAGATGATGTCAAAGAAGTGCAGTCAGGTACCGAATGCGGTATTGGTGTGAAGCAATACAAAGATGTTCAGGTGGGCGATCAAATTGAATGTTTTGAGCGCTTTGAAGTGCAAAAAACCTTGGATTAATTAAGTATCATGGGACACAGAGAATTTACCCGCAGTGATCGAGTGGCGGCGCAATTGCGCCGCACTTTGGGCGCTGCCATACATCAAAATCTTCCGGATGAGGACACTTCATTTATCGCTGTTTCAGATGTTGAGGTGACCCGGGATTTATCCGTGGCGACGGTTTATATTAATACCCTGGACCCCGCACAGGAAAAACTGGCTCTGGATACCTTAAAAGCCAACGCCATCGCATTACGACAAGTGGTGGCCGCCGCATTACACAGCCGTAAAGTACCGGAATTACGTTTTAAATACGACAATTCCCTGGAATACGGTCGTAAAATGGAAGACCTCATCAAACAGGCCCGTGCCAGCGATCCTGAACAAGAAGACTAATCGGGTCAATAAATATGGGCCGTCGCGGCAGCCACAAAAAAGATTTCACCGATGTCCACGGAATATTGTTACTGGATAAGCCGAGAGGAATTAGTTCTAATCAAGCACTGCAAAAAGTGCGTCATTTGTTAAAGGCCAATAAAGCCGGTCATACCGGTAATTTAGACCCAATGGCCACCGGTTTATTGCCTTGTTGTTTTGGTGATGCCACCAAAGTGGCTGATTTAATGATAAACGCCGATAAAGCCTATCAAGCTACCGCGGTTCTGGGCAGTCAAACAGATTCCGGTGATGCCAGCGGCAGCGTCGTCATGGAAAAATCTGTACCCGAATTAAGCGCCCGTCAAATTCAAGCCGCCTGCGATGAACTCACAGGCCCGATTTATCAAATTCCACCTATGTATTCTGCGCTTCATCATGAGGGTCGTCGTTTATATGAATTAGCCCGTGAAGGTATTGAGGTTAAGCGCCCTGCCCGCAAAATCACCATTCACAGTTTTGATTATGTGGACAGCAACATAGACGGTCAACTTATGACCGTGTCATTTAATATCCGATGCTCCAAAGGCACGTATATTCGTACCCTGATTGAAGACTGGGCTGAGAAAATGGATACTTTGGCGCATCTTAATGCCTTGCACAGAACCCAAAGCGGGGTGTTTGACGGGGATCAAATGCAGACACTGGAACACCTGGAAAACAGTGATAATCCACATCAGTTTCTACTACCGGCGGATGCGGCGCTCACTGAATACCCGGCGATAACGCTTTCTCAACAACAAGCCCGGGACTTGATTCACGGCAAACAAACAACTGCTGATTATGCCAATGGACTGCACCGGTTATATGACTCAAAGGGGCTGTTTATGGGTATGGGTAAGGTCTTTAATAAATCCTTGCGCGTGCATAAACTATTTATGAAAAGTTATCAGCAGCACCTTGCTAAAACGCCCTAAAAACACCACAAAAACTTGTTTTTAATAGGCTAAGCCTTTAGAATACGCGACTTATCTGAGTGGTGCGATCTGTCTGACGGCCACTTGGTTTTTTCCATGGGAGACAACTCCCCTTCAACGAGACAACACATGATTACAGTTGAACAAAGACAAGAGATTATTGAAGAATATAAAACAAGTGATAACGACACCGGTTCACCGGAAGTTCAAGTGGCGCTGTTAACTGCCCGCATCAACAATTTGTCAACGCACTTTAAAACCCACAAAAAAGACATCCACTCTCGACGTGGTTTATTAAAGCTCATTAACCAACGTCGAAAATTGCTGGCTTATTCAAAACGCAAAGACGCGGATCGGTACCAAAACCTGATTCAACGTCTTGGCTTGCGTCGATAAGATTGGCAAAAACCCCCGCTTTAGGGGGTTTTTT
>CAZLAW010000138.1:0-4953 GCA_964557625.1 uncultured Marinicella sp. | reverse complement strand
TCGAAGTACTGGCTTTGCATGTCATTGGTTTCGGCTTTTTCAGCCATATCAAACAAAGTGTCATCCAATTTGTCGTAATATTTTTGAATACTGGGTTTTAAGCCGGTGATAAAAATTTTATGGACCTTCGGCAAAATTTGACCCAAATTGGCTTCCGGATTCTGAATATTAACGATTTTCTCGTTTTTAAAATCGGGCTTATTGTCTTTTTTATCACTCATAATCGTTCATTACCATGCCTTTTATAGCAATAAGTTTAGATGGTAAAAAATCAATGTATTGTGAAAACACTCACAGTTTTCAACAAATGTTGAATTATTTAACCATTCCAGTCGGGCCAACTGTATAACACCGTATATTCGACTGTGGTTTTACTTTCAGCCGGAACAGTCACCTCAAATTCAATACTGTTGGCATTGACTTTTTTGTATTCATGACTTGTGTTGTTGATGGTCCAGTTAGACCATCGATACAGTTGTTCTCTGACGGTGACTTGTTCAGCAGATTTTTTGCCGTTACTGAGTTTAATTTCAAAGCTTTCCTGAACTTGACGTTTACCACGGGTGAAATCTGTTTGTCGACGTTCGCCCTTGACATCAAAGGAATTACCCAGGGTCAAAGACACCGTTTGTTGATTGGCAGTATGACCAATCTGATCGGCGCCGATAAAGGTTAAGTGGCCATCTGAATCGGCCTGGTTAACCCGTACCCGACCGGCCGGTAAAGGCATCCCCAGCTTATTTTTATCACTGTTATTAAACTGTATTTGGGCCATAACCGGTGTGTCTTTTTGGTTGACATAACTCATGTAATTGGCATCAAGAACTGGTTTGCCATGGTTAAATGATCGATTATTGAATGGATCGAAAACCAATGTGCGCTTGCATTGAATGCCTGAGACGGGATTAAAAAGCTGAATTTGCTTAGTTGAATTTTGGGGCAATGTTACCGTACGGGGCAAAACGTATTGGTGGTACTCAAACACACTTTCTTCCTGGAAGCCTGCGTCTTTTTCCATAAAGCTGGCTTGTGGCATACGGCGGGATTCCACTTGGGTTGTCGCGCCCCGATTGACGTCTCCGGCCACCAGTTTAAGTCCATAATCATGAAAGCTTTTTCCAGATTGGTTGATGATTGAAACCCAGGCATTGAGATCAAATTGGCAGTCTTTGTTGCGGTCTAATTCCAGAATATAATCCGCCCACCAGGTCATGCCGGCGGATTGGTAGCTGACAGCGACCAATTGATCTTTATTTGTGTCAGACGTTAATAACCAGACAAGGGTCGGTTTGGTCAGCAAACCGCCCGGTAATTCGGGAAAAGTGATTTCAGACCAGTTTCGTAAAGTGATCAGTGAGCCATCATTTTTTTGCAGTATTAAGCCGCCTTCAGTACTCAGCAATTGACCTTCAACCCGACTGGGTTCTCCGCCTTTGTCGTAACTAACTGCGATGGTTTTGTCGATATATTTTTGTAACAGACTGTCACTGCCGACCAAATCGTACTGATAGTTTTGATCTAAAATGATGGCTGCGCCGGGGTTATTCGGGGTGCTAAAAGTGACTGTGGTGGGGTCAATATGGGCCGTCACATCATCATAAGCCAGTTCAAATCGACCTTTTTTAAAAGCCATGGTTTTGTGCTGTTTAACCACCGCAAAGCCGGGGATTTGTTGCGGGTGAATGTGCTGGTTTTGGTTAATGTTATAGCCCACAGTGGATGAATAAATGGTCAGACTGTTGTCATCCGCGGCCAGTACAGTCGCTGACAGTAAACAGCATAGAAGAATAAAGCGCATACAATACCTCAGTTTTTGAGTGAATTAATCGGTAAAGAATTCGCGGGTAAATTTCACCTGAAAAACCGTGTCAGAACCCGTGGGTTTGGCCTCAATGGAGAAATTAACATTTTCCTCATTGTTTAACGCAAAAGTACCCAGGTAATAAATGGCTTCATCTTGTTCTTTTATTTTAATCAGCTTAATGTTTTTACTTTGATGCACCAGATTTTTAGCTTCAATCGTGATATCGGCTTCCACCGCTTTGGGTTCTTCGCCACTTTTATCCAGCACAGAAATACTTAAAATACCCCGATTTTTAGAACGGGTGATTTGGTATGTGTTGGCAATCTCTTTGGATAAAAAAGTTGAGGGGAAAGTGTTGTAGTGTAATTCGTGGTCACCTTGAATCACCACTTGTTCAGCATGCAACATACTGCTGCAAGCCATTAAAACAGTCATGAAAATTGTGCGGTTGATTAACTTTTTGATTGACATAATTTTTCTCCGGTAAATTTGAAATATACCCAATTATCTTATCATGGAAATTGTTAAAACTTCACTAAATCAAAATCTTTAACACGCATAAAGGTGTGTTCTTGGGACTTACGCTTGCGCTCCAAGCTTACTGCTTTAACGGACATTTTATTACACTTCTTCGCCTGTGGAGAAACCGCATAACTTCATTTGCCTGGTCTTACCGGCGTGTGCTGCTTAACAGCACCCCAAAGACACGCACAAAAAACCCACGGAGATAAACCGTGGGTTTTTAACAACTTCAGCTGACTGATTAAGACAGTAAGTCTTTAATGGTCTCGCCTAAGAAAGTGGGTGATTTAACCGTGGTCACGCCGGCCGCTTCCAGGGCTTCGTATTTGGCCTGGGCGGTGCCTTTGCCGCCGGCGACTATGGCGCCGGCATGGCCCATGCGTTTGCCTTCCGGGGCGGTTACACCGGCAATGTATGAAACCACCGGTTTAGTGACATGGTCTTTGATGTAATCAGCGGCTTCTTCCTCGGCAGAACCGCCAATTTCGCCCACCATAATAATGCCATCAGTTTGATCGTCTTGCTGAAACAATTTCAAACAATCAATAAAGTTGGTGCCTTGAATCGGGTCACCGCCGATGCCGATACAGGTGGATTGGCCTAAACCGGCCTGGGTGGTTTGATGCACCGCTTCGTAAGTTAAGGTACCTGAGCGTGAAACAATGCCGATGCGACCGGGTTGATGGATGGGGCCGGGCATAATGCCTATTTTGCATTCACCGGGCGTAATCACGCCGGGGCAGTTGGGGCCTATCATGTAAACTTCGGGATGTTGGTCAAGCACGGCACGTACCCGCATCATATCGAGCACCGGAATGCCTTCAGTGATGGTTACAATCAACTCAATGCCGGCATCGACGGCTTCCAAAATGGCATCGGCGGCAAATGGTGGTGGCACAAAAATGACCGAAGCATTAGCGCCGGTTTCATTGACACCTTCGGCAACGGTATTGAAAACAGGGCGGTCTAAGTGTCGGCTGCCGCCTTTGCCGGGCGTAACACCGCCCACTAAGTTGGTGCCGTATTCAATCGCTTGTTCGCTGTGGAATGTACCTTGTGAGCCGGTGAAACCCTGGACGATTAATTTAGTGTTTTTATTGACTAATACACTCATGGTTATGCTCCTACCGCTTCGACAGCCTTGTTGGCTGCGTCGTCTAAATCACTGGCAGCAATCACGGCCAGTCCACTGTCTTCTAAAAGTTTTTTGCCGGCTTCGACGTTGGTGCCTTCCAGGCGCACCACAATGGGCACCTCAACACCGACTTCTTTAATGGCAGTGATAATACCGTCGGCAATCAAATCACAACGTACAATACCACCAAAAATATTCACCAGAATTGATTTAACATTGGGGTCTGACAATATAATTTTAAAAGCAATGGTGACCCTTTCAGCAGTGGCACCGCCGCCCACATCCAGGAAATTGGCCGGTTCGCCACCTTTGAGTTTAATCACATCCATGGTGGCCATGGCCAGACCGGCACCGTTGACCATACAGGCAATATCTCCGTCCAGTTTAATGTAGTTCAGTTCATGCTCATGGGCTTTGGCTTCGGCCGGATCTTCCTGACTTTTATCGCGCAATTTTGCCAATTCTTTTTGGCGGTATTCGGCATTGTCATCGGAATTTATTTTGGCATCCAAAGCCACCACATTTTGATTGTCATCGATAATCAACGGGTTGATTTCGATGAGCGACAAATCCAAATCATGAAACATTTTATGCATTTGCATCATGATATGGGTTAATTGAAACACTTGTTTTTTGGTTAAACCCATGGCAAAACCGATTTTACGACAGGCATATGGGAACAGGCCTTCCGTGTTGTCTACGGTTAGGGTGTGGATTTTTTCAGGATGGGTTTTGGCCACTTCTTCAATTTCCACGCCGCCTTCAGCTGAAGCCACAAAGGACAGGCATTTGTTGGCACGGTCAACCAGTAGACTGAGATAAAGTTCATTTTCAATGTTGGCCGCTTCGGTGATAAGTACTTCATTGACCGGTAAAGCCATACCGCCGGTTTGGTAGGTTTTAATTTCCATTCCCAGCATGTCGCCGGCAAATTGTTTAACCTCATCTAAGCTTTTGGCAAATTTAACCCCACCGGCTTTGCCGCGACCGCCGGCATGAACCTGGGCTTTAACCATCCATTGGGTGACGTCCATGGCCTTGGCCACTGTCACGGCGTCGTCAGCGGATTTAACGGCAGTGCCTTTGGGCACCGGAATGTCATATTGGGCAAAGAGGTCTTTTGCCTGATATTCGTGGAAATTCATAAGTTTATATCCTGCATTTTGTTAGAAGAATTGGCGGGGTATTTTAACGGAAATACAAAGACTTTTGGGGCTTAAATTGAATATTCCCGGTTGTAATGTATGACAGAGAACAAAACTCAATTGAACCGTTGTACTATCAAAATTATCCCGTCAAAGCTGTTTTATGTGAAAGCGTTCTCATTGTGGGCAGCCAAGTGTCATTAAACTGCCGCTTGTGTGCAATTGATTTGCCGGTTGATTTCAGGGAAAGTCAATGACACAAGGTAAGTTTGCTTATTTTCTTTAAAACATGGCGCTAAATAGTTGTCATTGATTGATAATTTCAGGTAAAGTATTAAGCCTATGAA
>CAZLAW010000137.1:2264-4980 GCA_964557625.1 uncultured Marinicella sp. | reverse complement strand
CACCGGCGCTGAAATCCAGTCATTGTGCTCAAAATCCTGCGCCACTTCACTGGCATGGGTGGTGTCCAAAATCGCCGGCGCATCCTCATCCACAATGTCCCGAATTGGTGTTTTGGGGTCACAGGTTAATAAAGTTTCTAACGGTACACGGCCTTTGTAATGGCCTTTACGCCCCACCGCAAATAAATCACCGATGGGTTTAGGTATGTTCTCCCGAAAGCGCAGATACCGCAACACCACATCCACATTGACATCGGTTCTGACCCGCATCACATCTGGGTTCATTAAACCACCGGCGGTGTCCTCCGGATAAGACAACACCTGGTGCAACATATCCCGCGAGGTCTTATCCATCGACAGCATCAACTCATTGGAGACCGCTTCAGGCAAGTCCACAATAATATCCGCCATGTCATCCAGATCCAGATCACGGGTGGCATCCACCAATTCGTCGGTATCCAGATGCTCAATCAGACTGTCACGCACTTCGTCATGCAAAGACACCAGTACCTCACCCCGGCAGGATTCATCAATCAGTTCCCATACCTGAAAACGCTTGTCACCGGGTAAAGATTCCAGGAACATGGCCGCTTCAGATCCTGGGATACCGTTAATAATCCGGGAGATTGCCCCCAAATGGCCTTCGTCAAGAGCCAAATGCAGCGCATGAATTTCTTTTTCGGTGGTTTCGTTGGGTTGGGTTTCTGCCATGCTTATCTCATTATCTGAAGTTTTTTGACTGTTTGGCGCTTTGCCACGCAATCGGGTATCATAGTCAATGACCCATTTAATTTACGTGATAACACTTTGAATCACAATATTATTTTTCAAAAAATTGACCCCCTTGATTTGGATGAGGTGTTGGCCATTGAGCAGCACTGCTACCCCAATCCCTGGCCTAAAAAAACCATGCAGGATTGCCTGGATGCCGGTTACCAGTGTTTAAAAGGTCTGACTGAGCAAGATCCGAAAATTTTATGTTATGCGTTTATGATGACGGGTCATGAAGAAGCCCATTTGTTGAAAATTACGGTGCGCCCTGAACATCAAAAACAAGGACTGGCACAAGCCATGTTACAACGCCTGATTTTAATTGCCCGTATCAATCATGCGCGCCGTATCTGGCTGGAAGTGCGTGAAAGCAATGAAGCGGCCATTCACTTTTATCGCCGTGCCGGTTTTAAAATAAAAGGTAAACGCAGAAGTTACTACCGCTACCAAAATCCACACGGTCAAAAAATTAAAGAAGACGCCCTGATCATGTGCTTTCAGTTAGTATAAAAGGCTGTGCATACATCCGTGTTATTGTAAACATGACTAATGTTTTGAATCTCAAAGCAGTATACCTAAGGTCTCTGTAACTAAAAAAACCCGCCGATCGGCGGGTTTTTTCAAAGGCATCTTACAATTATTCAAAACCATTTTTGAAGATTAAGTCTAAATCCGGATTAACGTAAAGTACAAATCCATCATGGTCACTTGAGCGCAAAGCACTGCTGCCATCATCTTCATATTGTAAGGCCGCATCAGCCTGTCCGCGGACATACCGCATTTGGCTGAAGTACATTAAACCGTGGTCATTCATCACGGCATGATCCAGGGCTTGGGCATTGCCCTTATAAATGTACGAATATTGCTCGTTAGGCATCAGTGTTTGGGTGGCTAAATTTAACGGTGAAGCGGCATACAATGGTGGTTGCCATAACATGTTATCGGCATCAATGGCTGTACCGGTAATTTGTCCCATCACATCCACATACCCATCTGTGAACTGGAACGCATTAAAATCACCAATGACATACACCGCTTTATGGGGATGACTGGTCTCAATATCACTGATCATCTGTGCCACCGACTGGGCTTGTGCCAGGCGTTTATTACGCACCCGGTCACCATCACTCGGATCATCAATACCACCGCGAGAACGCATGTGAACATTAAGCACCTCAACCGGCATGTTGCCCTGATCCAGTACAATATCGGCTGACAACTGTAGAGGCGGTCTGTCATGCAATAAAGAAGAATCATAAGCAAAAACTTCATTTTTGCCCAACTGATCAATTGACACATTGGTCACAACGGTTGGATCAAAGAAATAGGCCACATCAATACCACCCACATCATTACCTTCAATCAACACCGAAATATAACTCGGACCTCCGGCTAAACTAATCGCCGATGCCAAATCATTCATAACATTTATATTTTCAACTTCTTGCACACCCAGAATCATCGGAGAATTCATATTATCTGCAATGTATTTTGCGAATTTATCCAGTCGCATGGCGTACTCCAGCGGATCAGTCACCTGACCGTCGTCTTCCGGACCCGGATCATCCACATCATCGAACAGGCGGAATAAATTAAGAGAACCCAATGTTAGCTCCTCTGAGGTGGCTGCCGGCACCGTGCCCGGCAGGGTGTTTTCATTCAGCACTGTTAACGCAGAAGGCCATAAAACATAATCACCAAATGAAAAGGCGATGGCCCCTTGCATCGATATTTCAGAACCGGCACTGTAACCGGCGGCAGGAATGGTTAAACCCAAGCCTTCCACATTCACTTCCAACAACTCCGGATTACCATCAAAAACCGGCAAACCCACTTCACCCGGGTAAGTAATGCCCGGCTCTCTGAAAGCCCTGTTGGTACCGGCTTTTACCCATAAATCATCACTTTCTGCACCAAAAAATGAAACATAGGGACTGCTGATAAA
>CAZLAW010000137.1:0-2164 GCA_964557625.1 uncultured Marinicella sp. | reverse complement strand
GGGGTTTGCATAAAAAAGCCGGCACCACCCACTGCCGTCACGATGTTAGCATTGGTGGTGACAGTTTGACCGTCATAGGGCGAGCTTAAGCCGGTACCTTGAATGTCAAAAATTTCCACCACCGGATAACCCACCATAAAGCTGAAGTTATAATCAGCTTCCATGGCATCCGGCGTACCATCCACATCCGTAATTTCAGTGGCCACCACAGTAACATGACAAACTTCACCATCACTAAGGCTTGTAGCGGGTGTCAAATTCAACTGACTGACAGCTGATGCCGGTAAACCACTTGAAAACCCGACTCCACCGGATGTGGTACAGGTCATGGTAACGGCTGAACCCATGGCATCAATATCCTCTGAAAAACTGATGGTGATGGCAGGGTTATTGGCCACACCGTCAGCCCCATTGACCGGCACAGTGCCGGTCACGGTCGGTGGTACATCACCAGAGCCGCCGCCATCCCCTGATAATAGTAAATTATCAAAAGCAATTTCTTCACCAGCACCATCCATATAGACACTGATTAAAATATCCATTGATGTACCAGTCTCAGGTATAGCAAAACCATAATTAGTTAATACAGTATTTAAGCGGCCCGCAATACCATCAGATAATCCATCACAATCCGCATCTAAACCAATGGGCTCATTGTAAGGATGGCCGGCATCTTCTTCATAGCCAAAGCACATACCATCGATATAACCACCCCCATCAACTTGATACTGAACCTTGATATAATCAAGTGCATCATAAGCACCCGAACCTGGTCCTCCTTCATTGCCAGCCGCAAACAGGCCTGAAAACTGAAGGTTGCTATAGGATGAAATATCTACACCGGTTATAGATAATGTTTGTTCTTTACTACCATTACCACCATTATCATCTGTATCCTCAGCGGCCCAGAACCAGGTACCTTCAACGTTGGTATAGGATCCCGATTCATTGGAAATATTGCTGCCATCGGTCCGGCCCCAATGGTCATTGGCGCCATCGTTAAATTCGGGGGAAGACGTGTATCGAACGCCCTGGCCATCGGTTTCAAAGGATTCACTCCAGACTTCAGCAGCCTGGAGCGAGAAACCAACGACAGTCAGAAATGTAAGGGCCGTAAATCGACCAAATTTGTTTAACTTCATACCTACCTCTAAAATAAAATTATAATATTAACAGGCATATATGACATAAAGATGACACCTGCTAAACTAAAGCCGTCCCTGAATGGCAATAATTATACTAAAGACACAAAAAAGGCGGTATTAAATAACCGCCTTTTTAATGCTGTTATCACAACTAATCAGGATAATTTATCCTCAGTGTGCTGCAGTTCCTGATAAAGTTCCTCAGGCACCCGGTCACCGTATTCAGCCAAAAACGCTTTTACCTGCTGGTTTTCAGCCCGCCAGCCGGTCGCATCAACCGTCAACAACTGTGCCAAAACAGATAAGTCCATATCCAGATCGTCGGTGTTTAAATCATCGGCATGCGGCATATGGCCAATGGCCGTTTCATGGGCTTTGGCGGTGCCCTGACAACGCCCGATAATCCACTCAAGAACCCGCATATTCTCGCCAAAACCGGGCCACATAAAGCCACCGTCTTCATCTTTGCGGAACCAGTTCACAGTAAAGATTTTAGGTAAGTTACTGGCCTTGTCCTGCATCGACACCCAGTGACCCCAATAATCACCAAAATGATACCCACAGAATGGTTTCATGGCCATCGGATCGCGGCGTACCACACCCACTTTGCCGGTAGCGGCAGCGGTGGTTTCAGAAGCCACCGTCGCACCCATCAATACACCGTGGTTCCAATTCCGGGCTTCATTCACCAAGGGCACTAAAGAAGCGCGTCGGCCACCGAAAATAATGGCACTGATGGGCACGCCACTGGCATCTTCTGAAGCCGGTGAATAACTGGGGCAACGCTTGGCCGAAACGGTAAAACGTGAATTGGGATGGGCCGCCGGACCATTGGCCGGATCATAAGGCCGTCCCTGCCAGTCAATCGCCGGCACCCGGTCATCCAGGCCTTCCCACCAGGGTTGTTCATCGGCGGTTTGTGCCACGTTGGTAAAAATGGTGTCCTGGTATAACATTGCCAGCGCATTCGGGTTGGTGTCTTTGGCGGTACCCGGGGCCACGCCGAAAAAGCCGGCTTC
>CAZLAW010000136.1:0-4997 GCA_964557625.1 uncultured Marinicella sp. | reverse complement strand
TATGTGGACAAAGACCGTTTAGGCGCCATTGGCGCCAGTTTCGGCGGTTATTCCGTGTTCTATTTAGCCGGTCATCACGACAAGCGCTTTAAAACCTTTATTGCCCATGCCGGTGTCTTTGATTTGCGCAGTATGTACGGCACCACCGAAGAACTGTTCTTCGTTAATTACGATATGGGCGGACCGTACTGGGATAAAGACAATAAAGACGCCCAGAAAGCCTTCAAAGACTTTAACCCGATCAACTTTGTCAGCAAATGGGACACGCCGATTTTGGTGATGCACGGTAACACCGATTACCGCGTGCCGATCGGTCAGGGTTTAGCCGCCTTCCAGGCCGCGCAACTGCAAGGCATTAAAAGCCGCCTGGTGTTTTTCCCGGATGAAAATCACTGGATTACCAGCCCACAAAATGGCGTAATCTGGCAGAAAGAATTCTTTAAGTGGTTAGAAGAAACGCTTTAAGATTTATTACCAAGCTAAGAGAAACGCCACTTAAATCAGTGGCGTTTTTTATGTCTGCTATAGAAAGCAATTTACCAACCACCGCCGCCGCCACCGCCACCTCCGCCGCCGGAAAAGCCGCCACCGGAGGAAAAACTGCTGCCGGATGAAAACGATGAAGAATACGAACTTGAATAACTGCCATAGCCGTCTGATGAAGAGGATATGCTTTGTTTTGAAGCCGGCACATCGGCTGCTTTTTGGACTGTGCTGTCCAGTTGACCCGACATAGCAGATAATTGTTCTGTCAGGGATTGGTCACTGATGACATCGCCTTGATACCAGCTTAACGGTAAATCGCCGGTTGTTTTATCGGCTCCTTGCTCAACGCTAAATACCGCACTGAATTTTTCGGCCCAGCGGTTTTGTAAACCCAAAGCCACGGCATAAGGCAATAAGGCTTCGTAATGGGCCAGGTTTTTCTCCGGAGGATTCATCAGGTTTAACCGTTGTTCTTCCGCCATACTGATATACAGCTTTAATCCGGCGACTTGATCCAAAATCTGACGGCCGTAGAGGGTTGGTGATTGTATTAACCAGGTGAACAGAATATTCAACGCAATAATGGTCAGCGTGAAATAAAGACCCACCTGGACATCCACAAACCATTGCATCAATTCCGAAAAAGACCCCACCAAAACCAACAACAATAAAACGCCGACCACCAACGGCCAGGCCATCAACGTGACCACAGCCACCAAAAAAGCGAAGACATAGACGAACAAACCGCCAATAAATGCCGCCGTACCCTGTTCAAACCCATAAAATAAAGCATAAAACAGGATGCAACAGAGCAGACTCAGTACCCAGCCCAAGATAATAAAACGGCGATTATTTTTAAAACAGGCGTCTTTATATTCCGATTTGAGCCGAAGTGCCAATTGTTTTTTGCCTTTGGCGAGCTTGGAATTGGGCTTTTTATTGATGATGATTTCATCCTTTTTATCGGCAAACAGGTTTTTATACAGTTGCTTTTCACCTTTGGACAATTTCTGCTGAGGCGATTGTTTTAATAAGCGATAGTGCTGAGACTTCTGTTTAATCATCAGCGCACCTTTGACGGCCAGACTAAATATGGCAGCGGTTAAGGTGGTGTTGGTGATTTTTTGGTTGTCCAGGTAATTTATGGCCGCCGGTGACAGGCCTTTGGGTGGTTTAAAACGGGCAATAATCACACCTTTTTTCGGATCGCGCCCATGTCGAAGCCAGGCCAGCGCCATAAAAACCAATAAACCCAACACAGCCAATAAGGTGCTGAGCCATAAAATATTATGCTCTATAAAACGACCGATTTGTAAACCGGGTTGTTGAAACAGGCCTTTTTTAAAAGAAAGACCAATGGTTAAACCCTGATGCTCAGACAATTTTCGGGTGCTGGCAAAAGCCACCGTTTCGTTATCCCTTGAAAGAATCTTAAAATCATCACCCTGTTGACCCTGATAACCGGTCCAGCCCCTGATGTCTATAATGGCTTGGCTGGCACCCTGGGGCAAGCGAACCGTTACCGTCACCTTATTGATGGGAAATGACCAGCCGTTGCCGGTGACATTCCAGTAGAATTCATCATACTCATCAAAAAACCGGAGTTGATGATCGCTGCGGTAGGTCAGTTGAAAACGGTGCTGCCCATGGGATAAATAACTATTTTTATCGCCCATATAAACCCGCTGGCCATTGATCATGTCCTGTAACATCATGGATGTCGGCTCACCATCCAGTAACACTGAAACAACCTTAAACCCGGTGCGTCGCTCGATGGCCAAATCATTTCGATAACGGGTGGGAAAATCGCGGTAAATACCGCGTTTTATGGCTTTGCCTTCAGCCCAGATATCAAGGGTTTCAACAACCGTTAGGGTGCCATCATGGTGAAGATTAATTTTACTGTCGAAATGCAGGATTTTTTCTACTGCAAAAACCGGTGCAGAAATGATTATCAAGCCCAAAAACAGCAACCCAATAATCTTTGATTGTTGAAATCGACCCATCAGTCGCTGGCAAACAAACGATTCATATCTTTAAACGCCTTAAATTCCAGGGCATTGCCCGACGGATCTTTAAAAAACAGTGTCGCCTGCTCACCGGCCTGGTCTTTAAAGCGCACATAGGGCTCGATTAAAAACTTCACACCATAACCAGTTAAGCGTTGGGCGAATTGTTGCCAATCGTCCATACTCAACACCACTCCAAAATGTGGAATCGGCACGGCATGTTTATCGACATCACTGTGTAGCAATTTAACCTGACCGTCCGGGCCCAAATTAGGATCCAAATGACACACCAGCTGATGACCAAAAAGATTCAAGTCAATCCAGTCTTTACTGGAACGACCCAATGAACAACCGATAACATCGCGGTAAAAAGCCGTGGCTTCCGCGACATCACGGCAAGGGATGGCCAAATGAAACGGCGTTAATTTACTCATGGTTTGACCGCGGTTAATTGCACCACATCAGCCGCTCCTGTATGCCCCCGACCCTCGATAACATCACGCTTGAGTTCAGTTAAATGGACGATATCCAGATCTTTAAAGTCTTCTCGAAGTAGGGCTCCAGTCATCATCAGTTCTTCCGTGGGTGGCCCGCCGGTGGTGTTATTTAATTGGGCCGGGGTATAGGCTTCCAGAATTAAAACACCGCCGGATACCAAGCCATCCACAGCCGCCCGGTGAACATGATGGCGTAATTCAGGCGGTAAATGACAAAATATCGAGACGATGCCCTGCCAGCTGTTGGGTTCGATTTGATAGTCCGCTAAATCAGCCTGCACAGTGGTAATACGGACACCCCGGTCTTTTGCCAGCTTGTCGGCTTTATCCAAACCCACTTTTGAGGCATCCACGGCCGTGACCTGGTAGCCCTGTTCAGCCAGGAACACCGCGTTACGGCCTTCGCCTTCGGCCAGACACAAAACCCGACCTGACGGAATGGTTTCAAACTGACTCGCCAGAAAGTCATTGGGCGCCACGCCGTAAAAATAACCTTCATCAGCAAATCGTTCATCCCAACTCATCATCATCTCCTAAAAATACACAGTCATTTTATTTTAGCATGTGAATGGGCAATGTGGCATAACCACTGGCGGGATAATGTGCCGGTGTGGTTTCACCGGCACTGTACATATCGCTACTTGCATTCAATAAAGCCGTGATCACCGCTTTGAGCTCCATACGCGCCAAACCGGCACCGGGGCAATAGTGAATTCCGGCACCATACATCAGGTTTTGTTTGTGATCCCGGTTCCAACGGAATTGATCGGCCTGCTCAAAAACAGTTTCATCGCGATTGGCCGAGACCCAGTTTAAAGTTAATGTTGAATCTGCGGGGATATCACGCCCGGCCAACGTCACCGGACAGGTGGTTTTTCTTCGATTGGTCACCAAAGGCCCCTGTAAACGAAGGATTTCCTCGATTGCCTCCGGAATTTTCGTCTGATCTTGCCGAATATGGTGTTGAATATCCGGGTTCTCCGTCAAAAACTGTACCAATATCCCCATAGCAGCCGCCATGGTGCCGATTTCGCCCACCGCCCAATTGCGTAAAATACTAATCAGTTGCGATCGGGTTAACAGTTCGCCGTTTACCCGTTCTTGTAACAGCCGGGCAGTCACATCATCTTTATTCTGATGGCGTTCAATAACGCCTGAAACAATCACTTCAAATTCAGCGGCACAATCAGCCAGTTCCGCTCTGTCCCGGACTAAAGTCGCTTGTTGGTTTCTTTTAACCCACGCAGTTAAGGGTTCGATGTGTGAATTTGACCACCCCAGAAAAGCACATTGCATGGCCACCGCCACCGGCCAGGCAAACGCAGCCATAAAATCAACCGTTCTGCGTTCACTGATTAAACCCGCATAGTTCCCGGCAATATCCTGACAAGTCGGTGCAAACGCCTGCACCGCCTGCTCACTGAAATACGGGTTGATTAAATCCCGATAAATTGTATGCTCCGGCGGATCCATGCCATTAGGCACCGAAATATGACGGGATACGCGGTTACTGAAGGTATCGTGGTCTTGCAGTATAGCTGCTATATCGGCATGCCGAAATACAGTCCATTGCAGGTAGTCACTGTATGCCACCGGACATTTTTTACGCATCCGATCATAAGTGGCAACGGCCTGATTTAAACTGTCATCTGAACGCGGGTTCCAATCTTGATGGTGTGACATCGCGGGCTCCTGTCATCTACAAAGGCTTCATTGTCTTGATTTAGCCCTCAGCTGCAAGCACAGCCGGGCTTATGGCATATCTTTTCCCTTGATAGTTGATTTGAATCAAACCACAATACCCAACCCGCCAATTGGCGGACTTTTAAAGAGACATCTCAAACCACAACTTTCTTTAATATTTAGAGGACAGAAAAACAGCAATTATATAAGCGATATAATTATTTCAATCTTCAAAACATTCACACAAAGCGGTTGGTGAGCGAAGCGCAGGCGTTGACGTGAGTGTGGTTTTAACGAAGTTAAAGAAGCGCTCACAGAATGC
>CAZLAW010000135.1:0-5095 GCA_964557625.1 uncultured Marinicella sp. | reverse complement strand
AACGGCAGTAAAACCTTTATTTCAGGTGCCGGTTCCACCGATGTGCTGATTGTGATGGCACGTACCGGTGAAGCCGGGCCCAAGGGTATTTCCTGTTTTATGGTGCCGGCGGATGCTTCAGGCGTTGATTACGGTAAAAAAGAAGACAAAATGGGTTGGAACTCACAGCCCACACGTTTAATCACTTTCACCGATGTTCAAATTCCGGCCGATTATTTAATTGGTGAAGAAGGCGAAGGCTTTAAATTTGCCATGCAAGGTTTAGACGGCGGTCGCATTAATATTGCCTCGTGTTCGTTGGGCACAGCACAAATGGCGTTGGAAACCGCGCAGGCGTATATGTTTGAACGGAAGCAGTTCGGCCAAAATCTGGCCTCGTTTCAGGCTTTACAGTTTAAGTTTGCCGATATGTTGACCGAATTGATTGCGGCGCGACAAATGGTGCGCTTAGCGGCCTTTAAGCTGGATAAAAAGGACTCGCAAGCCACCACCTATTGTGCCATGGCCAAACGTTTTGCGACTGATATCTGTTTTCAGATTTGTGATGAGGCATTACAGTTACACGGTGGCTACGGGTATATCAAGGAATACCCTTTAGAACGCTTTGTGCGTGACACCCGGGTGCACCGCATTTTAGAAGGCACCAACGAAATTATGCGCTTGATTATTTCCCGAAAAGCCCTGAAAGAGGGCGCTTTAGAGGTGATAAAATAATGTCAGAAAAGTAT
Source organism: uncultured Marinicella sp. (assembly GCA_964557625.1). Lineage (GTDB taxonomy): Bacteria > Pseudomonadota > Gammaproteobacteria > Xanthomonadales > Marinicellaceae > Marinicella. Next base: position 4,367 of record CAZLAW010000135.1, on the reverse strand, counting down.
CAGGATTTAAAAGTTTCAGAAATCGACACGGGTTTTGGAAAACTCGGTCAGATTGTGCTTGATAAACCCAAAGCCTTAAATGCCTTGTCCACGGTGATGATTGAGGGCATGCAACAGGCGCTGGATCAGTGGCGAGATGACGATGCGGTTAAAGCGGTTTGGATTGAAGGCAGTGGCGATAAAGCGTTTTGTGCCGGTGGTGATGTGGTGAGTTTATACCATTCCATGAAAGCCACACCGGTCGGTGAAATTCCCGAAAAAGCCACGGAATTCTTCGCCAAAGAGTATCGCATGGATCAAACCATTCACACCTATCCAAAACCGATTATTGTCTGGGGTGATGGGATTGTGATGGGCGGCGGTATCGGTGTCATGGCCGGTGCCTCGCACCGGATTGTTACTGAGTGCTCGATGCTGGCGATGCCGGAAGTGACCATTGGTTTGTATCCGGATGTGGGGGCTTCCTGGTTTCTGAATCGGATGCCCGGTGCCTGTGGAGAGTTTTTAGGTATGACCGGTGCGCGCATGAACGCGGCGGATGCTTTGTTTGTAAAATTGGCCGATTACGCCGTGGCGTCCGGTGATTATGAGCAACTGCGCCAGGCCATCAGTCAAACAGACGGCAGTCATGACGCCATCACTGCAGCCATTCAACAGCATCACAGCGACACCGGACAACAAGACAGCACGCTATACAGTCATTTGGACCGCATCAATGCGTTAATGGCACCCACGGATATGGAGAAACTGGTGGCGGGATTTAAACAGCTTTCTGAAGAAGACGGCTGGTTATTTAAAGCAACCAAATCCTTGTTGCGCGGCTGTCCCATGACTTTGTATTTAGTGCGTGAACAAATTAAGCGGGCCAAATACATGAGTTTATCGGAAGTTTTTGCCATGGAGCTGATTATGTCAACACAATGTGTATTACACCCTGATTTGGCCGAAGGCATCCGCGCTTTGTTGATTGAAAAGGATAATAAACCGCAATGGAGTGTCGGTTCCGTGGCTGAAATCACAGACGCCATGGTCGAAGAATTTTTTCAACAACCCCAACATTAAAGGTACCGCAATGACATCCCACATCGCATTTATTGGTCTTGGCAACATGGGTGGTCCCATGGCGCGTAATCTGCTAAAAAATAATTTCAAAGTCACCGTATTCGATCTCAATCAGGATGCGGTAAAGGTATTGACTGATCAGGGCGCCCAAACTGCGGGCACTGCACAGTCAGCGGCACAACAGGCTGATGTAGTCATTACCATGCTGCCCAGCGGTGACATTGTTAAATCCGTGTATTTAGGTGATGACGGTTTAATTCAGTGTGTTCAAAAAGACACCTTACTGATTGATTCTTCAACCATTGCCGCCGAAGATGCCCGGGAGGTGATTGCAGCGGCACATCAACACGGCGTCGGTATGATAGATGCACCGGTGTCCGGTGGCACAGCAGCGGCAGAAGCCGGTACCTTAACCTTTATTTGTGGCGGTGATGATAAAGATTTTAAGGCCGCCAAACCGATTTTATCGGCCATGGGCAAACATATTTTCCATGCCGGTGAAGCCGGCGCCGGTCAGGTGGCGAAGATTTGTAACAACATGTTGCTGGCGATTCACATGATTGGTACTTCAGAGGCGCTGAATATGGGTGTATCACAAGGTCTTGACCCTGAAGTCATGTCCGAAATCATGAAAGCCAGTTCCGGTAATAACTGGTCATTGCAGGTCTATAATCCCTATCCGGGCGTGATGCCGAATGTTCCCGCCAGCCGTGATTATCAAGGTGGTTTTATGGTGGAATTAATGAATAAGGATTTGGGTCTGGCACAGAAGTTGGCAAAACAATCCAAAACGGCAACCCCCTTAGGTTCTTTATCCGCTGAATTGTATCAGCAACATCAAAATCAAGATGGCAGTGGTTTAGACTTTTCCAGTATTTTACAGTTTTTAAAGGCTCAGTCTTAAGACTTATAAAAATTATAGGCCTAAAAAAACCAAGGTCGCAAAACCTTGGTTTTTTTTAGTTTCTGGCTCAATCAATTAGATTTGGTAATATTGATCAATGCGCTGTTGCCATTGCGTATCGGCAAAGTTCGGCCAGTTGTCTTTATCGAAACCTTCTGCATTTTCTAATTTTTCTTTGTCTGCATCCAGTTTTAAGCATTCGTTGTCAGTATCCACTTTCATGGCTTCCATCGGCACGGCGAACAGCTTATTGCCAATGCCTAAAAAGCCACCAAAGTCCATCACAGCATAGCGAACTTTACCTGTGTTGGTGTCAATCATAAAATCTTTGACATCACCCAGACTCTGATCCTGAAAGTTTTTTACATCTGTACCTTCTAACGAAGTGGCTGATAGTAGTGTTCTGTTACTCATAATTTCCTCCTGAATTTATTGGTAAATGAAAGCGCTTATCCGCCGCTCGAAATGTCATGACGTTGAATCATGATTTATAAATTATTATAGCAAACAGGCCTTAAAAAAACGTAAATCAAATGATAAAAATATGTTTATAAACAATGACATAAGCTTCGTTTCTAAGTGTATTGTTATTTAACTTTGTCTTTTCTCGGGTGACTGTTCAATAGGTTGTTTATTTAAACCCGGTCCCAATTCCCAGGCGTTGGCATCGATGGTGTCTTTATAGGCATGCCAGGTGGCATGGCCAATCACCGGTAGTAGAATAATAAAGCCCAGGTAAAAAGTGGCAATGCCAACGAGCGTTAAACTAACAATCAACGCGCCCCAAACCAGCATGGTGAGCTTATTGTTTAACACCGCATTAATTGAAGTAATCACCGCGGTCACGGTATCAACATTGCGATCCATTATCATCGGAATCGAAAAAGCGCCCATGCAAAAAATAACCACCGAAAAGACGGCACCCACGGCCGTGCCAATGCTTAAAAATTTAATCCAGCCCTGAATATCCAGACTGCTCATGGACGGGAAAAAGATGTGCACCATACTGGCCGCTCGGGCCCACACCAAAAATACAATCAGAAAAATCAGCGACAGCACCATGGCATTACCGAAGTTCTTTCGACTTTCTCGCACACAACGAAATAATTGCGGTGGGACATTGTTATTTAACTGCCGGCTCAGAGAATACAAACCAATGCCAATAATCGGGCCAATAAAGAAAAACCCGGCGGTTAAGGCAATGGCCAGCACAATGGAGTGTGCCTGATAGGCGATATAGGTAATCACCACGCTGATAATCATCATCACCAGACCATACAACACACTTAATAGTGGTACTTGCTTAAAGTCTGAAAACCCCAGTTTTATCCACCGAAAAGGTACGTTAACCGGTATTTGACGACAAGGCGCCACCATGGGGCGTTGGTCTGCGGGTAATTGATTCATAGGTGCTTGTTCATTGTTTTGATTATGGTCGTTAAGTATTGTTCGATAAGTTGAAATAATTGTCAATTATTTCAATACGGGAAAAGAGACTTCCGGCACCTGTATAAGTGGTGACATAAAATTAAAATAAATATGTAACCTTTTAAGTTTATGCGCCCTATAAGAGATCAAACCATGGATAAAGTGACGGTGCAGATAGATTATTTGCGCTTCCTTGACATGGCATTTAATTGAAAATAAATCAGGAGTTTGTAATGAAAAAATTATGTATCGTGCTGGTGTTTTTAGTGGCCAGTTCAGTCCAGGCGACGAATTTCGATCAGGCCAATTGGTATCTGAGTGCGGATATTGCGAAAATTAAAGACCGCTTTATGCCCCATTTAATGAAAAATAAAGCTGCTGATAAGTCGTTAAAATTTTCGGCTTTGTTCCCTGACACCTTGACACAAATCACCTTATACGGACAAACCAATCAGGACGATGATGTGACCGCTGTCATCCGTGGTCAGTTTAATCAGTTTTCAGTTTCAGATTATATCGCAAAGTTGAACCTTCTGGCTGATGCGGGTGATGAGCTTAACGTGGATAGTTCCCTGGATTATAAAGGCACAACGATTGAACACATTCAGTCCAATGAGGACGATGAGGTGTCCATTTATGCCAGCATCTTAAACGGTCAGATGATGGTGGTTGGTTTTGATTTGGCTGAAGTGAAAAACTGGATTAACGGGCGTTATTCTGAATCCGATATTATTCCAACCGGTATGATTACCTTGTTGGTCAATGTGGATGCGGCCATGGCTCATATGGGTGCTGATTTATCCAGAGATAATGGTGGATTTAAGTCCACGGTCTTTCAGAAAATCAATCATTTATCTGCCAGTATGACAGACCAGGGTTCCAGTTTAACGGTTGAGGCGGCGCTGGGAACCCGGGATGAAGCCACGGCACAACAAGTCCAGCAAGTCATTAATGGCCTGGTGGCCATGAATGC
>CAZLAW010000134.1:0-5111 GCA_964557625.1 uncultured Marinicella sp. | reverse complement strand
CACCCCGAATGCAAACCAGAAGTGGTCGATGCTGCTGATTTTTCCGGTAGTACAACGGCCATGATCAATTATATTCGTGATAATCAGCTACCACGCTATTTGTTACTGACAGAATGTGCCATGGGAGACAATATTCATGCGGAGAATCCCAACCGGGAAATGCTTAGAATGTGCCATGTGCGGTGCCCTTATATGAATCAAATTCAACTCAAAGACACGTACAATGCTTTACTGTTTAATCAGTATGAAATCACACTTGACGAGGACATCAGACAACGGGCTTTTCAGGCTGTCAATCGAATGTTACAAATCGGCTGAGGATGTCTCAAGATTTGCATCAAAGCTCGGTACTTGTTATTGGCAGTGGTATAGCCGGATTAAGTGCGGCCCTTGAGCTGGCCCATTTAGGTCTGTCAGTGACCGTGTTGACCCGCGCTATTAAAGCAGAAGATTGCAATACCCATTGGGCTCAGGGCGGTATTGTCTATCGCGGTGAAAATGATTCACCTTCATTACTGGCTGAAGATATTTTGGCTGCCGGAGACGGACTCAATAATCGAGATTATGTAAACTATTTTAGCGAACGGGGTTCCGATTATTTACGCTATTTATTAATGGAACAGAACCGGGTTGATTTTGACCGTGATCAAAATCAGCAATGGTTGACCTGTCAGGAAGCAGCGCACAGTGTGGCTCGGATATTGCACCATAAAGACAGCACAGGGCAGGCCATTCATGGTGTTTTATTGGCTGCGCTCAAACAGCACAAAAATGTCACCTTACTCACCGGCCACACGGCTGTTGACTTAATCACACCCAATCATCACAGCCTTGATCGCCTCAGTGTTTATCAATCTCGTCGGGTGGTCGGGGCTTATGTATTAGATCGCCAGGCCGGTCGGGTAAAACGTATGCTGGCTCAGTACACGATACTTGCGACCGGCGGTTATGGTCAGATATTTTTACATTCCAGTAATACCATCGGAGCCCGTGGTGATGGTTTGGCCATGGCCCATCGCGCCGGTGCCAGGATAATTCACAGTGAATTTGTGCAGTTTCATCCCACTTCATTGCATAAGAAAGGCGCGCCCAATTTTCTCATTTCTGAAGCCCTGAGGGGTGCCGGTGCCCGTTTAATCAATGCAAAAGGTGAGTTTTTTATGGAGCATTATTCACCTCAATGGAAAGATTTGGCCCCCAGGGATGTGGTGTCACGCAGTATTTTTAAGGAAATGATGCGTTTAAATAATGATTGTGTTTATCTGGATCTCGCATCTTATTTAGGAGCTGATCAGATAAAAAATCAATTTCCGGGTATTTATCAATTTTGTTTGCAATATGATGTCGATATCAGCCAGCAACCCATTCCTGTGACACCGGCAGCGCATTATGCTTGTGGTGGTCTTTGGGTTGATATAAAGGGCATGAGCGATCTTGGTCAGCTCTACGCAGTGGGCGAAGCGGCCTGTACCGGCTTACATGGTGCCAATCGATTGGCCAGTACCTCTTTGTTAGAAGGTGTGGTGACCGGACTGGATGTCGCCCGCGAGATTGCCAAAAATCATGACACCATTAATACTTATGATGCTCAACTGATTCCGGTCTGGCAAATGAACAGCCGCCAAGAAGCCGATGAAGTGCTCATTCAACACGATATGCATCGCATCCAGACCATTATGTGGAATTATGTCGGTATCAGTCGTTCATTGGAACGTTTGCAACGCGCGCTCAGAGAATTACGCCGATTGGAAGACGACATTGAACAGTTTTATCGAAATTACCGGGTAACTGATGAATTAATAGGACTGAGAAACGCAGTTCGGACTGCCATTGTGGTGACCACAGCGGCCTGGTCAAATCATAAAAGTACGGGATGTCACTTTCGCGAGAATTGACTTGTGGTAAATTTAGGTAATAAAAAAGGGCGAATCACTCGCCCTTTAAAATAGCTGTTATTTATATTTTATTAGTTAAAACGACGTACACCGATAAAACCTAAGACCAGTAACATCAAACCCATACCATACCATTTAAGAGTCGGTACCGGAGTAGCAGCTGCACTTGGCGGTGTGCCAGTGGCATCTAAACTAACATCGTCAATAAAAAAGTTGAGAACACCAACACCAACACCCTGAACTTCTGAATGAAATTCTAAATTAACAGTTTGGCCTTGATAGGCGGATAAATCAACGTTGATTTGGTTGTATCCGACAACACCACAGGATGGATCAGTTTCATCGATTAAGAATTCCTGGTTACCGTCAATTAAGACTTCCATATAGCCGCTATCGTCGCAAGTTGGTACTTCCAGGAAAAAAGACAATGTTACTGTACCTGCCGGTGGAATGATGACTGATTGTGATACACTGCCTTCCTCAACAGCAGCAATACCACCAAACCAGGTCCAGAACGAGCCGCTGTTCGGGCCGGTACCGCCACCGGTACCACAACCACCCACATCACATATAGGTGATCCAAAGTTAGTTGAGCTTTCAGTCCACTGACCACCAAAAGGGCCAGCTTCAAATCCGGGGTCTGCAATGGGTACCGGTGCCATGGGGTTATAGGGTGTGGCTTGTGCTACTGTGGCATTGGTTTGTCGCTCATTTTGCGCAAAAGCGGTTAAGGCTAAAAGCGTGAGTGTTAAGAATAAAGCTTTTTTCATGGTTCCTCCAAAAGTGTTATACAGGGTTATAGTAAATATTGTTAAATCATAGCGAAATGAATTTATAAAGCAAGTACTTTAATAACAAAAAGATTAAATTTATGTCTTTATATGATTATTCAGCGCGGTCGAAGTGGTATATCAGAAATCCGAACCATATGGGTATCGGTGATTGGCCAGTCACCACTGAGTGGTGCCGGCCAACTGATAACACTGTGCCAGGTATTTTGATTAAAATCAAAGCTCATTTCGCCCACTTTCTGAAATTCAACAACAGGTTCACCACCGCACCCGGGGCATAGTGTTTGGCTGGTAAAAAAGCCCAGATTAAAATGCAATGGGCTGGTGCCAAATGCGATATCACTACTTAGCCACCGTGGTTCACCGTCGCCGTCATAAAGATACGGTGTTATCACGGTTTTTTCGCCGATGGTGGCGATGGCAGTACCCCAGCCGGGGGCGTCCTCACGGGTCCACATGCCGGTATAATTGACTTGTTCAGGCTCATAACTGAATTGTTGCCACTCAATGTTTTCTGTACCGCTTATATCATGTAATTGCCAGTTTACGGTGGCTTCTCGTTCATTATTAAAATGCACTTCTATCTCGCCCACCAGTTCAAACTCGACTTCACTGTCTGAAATTTGTGTGGTTTTTAATAGTCCGGATTGATAATGAAAACCGTTGAGTATGTCTGCCGAAAAATACCAAATCGGCAAGCCATCCTGATCATAGGTAAACCAAAGCACTTGTAGTCTTTTGTTAAATACGGCAATGGTAAAGCCTCGACCGGAACTGGCAGGATTGAACCAATTACCGGAGTTCGGGCTGATGACACGCTCCGGGTTTTGGTAAAACCGGTCTTGCAGCGCCGGTACCACTAAAATTTTATGGGGCCCATCCAGACCATGTCCTGAGACCAGCTCACCCAAAAATGTACCCTCATGGTCAAATTGTAATAACACATTCTTATCGGAATCAGCGACAATAATTCGACCATCCCGTGTTTGGTCGATACCGCGTAAGTTATTGTAGCCCATGGTAAAAGTTGAAGCGAAGAGCCCAATCAATTCCCCGGTGTCTGTATCGGTTTTAAAAATTTGTCCCTTATTGGTGTTGAGCATATCGCCGGAATCAGTGATTATGATGGCATAAGCCTCTTTCAGCCAATAGGGATTTGATGGCCCTAATGCGGCTAATTGCGGGCTATTAAAAGCACCTGAATAAAGTGCTTTAGTGGTGCCTAGGGCATAAAGCCGGTTGTTGAAAGTGGCAAAGTCAGTCAGTGTTTCTTCCTGAGTCAGGATATATTTTGGCTGCATGTTACGCGCTTGTCCTGCCAGCGGCACATCAAATTCAGCCATATAATCATGCTGATTTTGTTGGTTATCGGTACGGCGGGTTTTGGCCACCTGCAATTTGTGACCGGGCAGAAAAGCGAGGGCAGAGGGGAAACCTGAATAAAGTTCGGTCTTATCCTCAGCATAGGGATAAACAAGTGTGGTCGGTGCTTCCGGTCGGTTTCTGACGGACAAAGCTTTGACCCGGCTTTCGGTGGTATAAATCAGACGCCCGGAGTGGTCATCATAAACCAGATCAGACTGAAAAGTGAGCCGGCCGTCTTCGGGCAATACTTCAATGCCTTTACTGCGGCCGGTTTTGGCATCAAAACGCAGGATGCGGTTATTGTTGACGCTGATAACCAGGATATCTTCTTTATCCGGGTCAAAGTCCGAATAACCGTCATCATCACTGTCTATATCTGCATTGTCGCCCATGCCATCGTCATCTGCATCAGCTGATTCAGTCGGATCATGCTCAAAAGCATCCTGATTATCGCCGACACCATCGCCGTCGCTGTCTTTATGTTCATAGGGGTCAAATGGAAAGGCATCGTGCCTATTGATGTGCCCGTCGTTATCTATATCCGGGTCGCTGTTATCGCCAACACCATCGCCATCAAAATCAGCCCATTCTGTGGAGACAAAGGGAAAGATATCTTGATTATCACCGACGCCATCACCGTCATTATCCGTGATTTCAGATGGATCGAAGGGAAATGCATCGTCACGATTCATGACATTGTCACCATCAGAGTCGGTGTTTGCGGGTGTTAGGGGCTGCGGATAAGGCGCGCTGGATTGTACAGGTAAATATTGGCTTACCGGTGTTTTTAATTGTGACATCACATTGACATTATTGCGTTGCCCTGAAATTCCGCAGGCGTCACCACCACACTGCACATGGGGGTTGGAAAAATAATTGAGTTCTAAAAACCGGTTCGGATCGCCGGTACCAAAGGAGCCCATAATGGTGCCGTATTGGCCGAGTTTGGCAAAGCCCGCTGAATCGGGTAAATAACGGTTAGCAGGTGGCGTGTTGTGGTGTCCAGCACCCAGGTTATGACCGATTTCATGTACCATCAGTTGATCGGTACATATCGACC
>CAZLAW010000133.1:0-5155 GCA_964557625.1 uncultured Marinicella sp. | reverse complement strand
GTTATTTGTACAAACTGCGATTGATTTTTTGATTATTGCGTTTGCCATATTTTTAATGGTTAAGTTTATGAATCGGTTACAAGCCAAGGAAGAAGCCAAGCCTGAAGCACCACCAAAACCAAGCAAGGAAGAACTGTTGTTAACAGAAATACGAGATATTTTAAAAGAGAACAAGTAAGTGCATACAGACCACGATTTATTGTTACAACAACTGGCTGCGTTACTCAAAGGTGAACATGATCCCTTGGCCAATGCAGCCAATTTATCGTCATTTTTATACCACAATCTTGAAGCGGTCAATTGGTTAGGTTTTTATTTTCAACAGGGTGATGAATTGGTGCTGGGGCCTTTTCATGGCCAACCGGCCTGCACCCGGTTACCCATCGGTGAAGGTGTCTGTGGTACAGCTTTTGCCAAAAACAAGTCCATTATGGTGGCGGATGTGTCTCAATTCAGTGGTCATATTTATTGTGATACGGCCAGCCAGTCAGAAGTGGTGGTGCCTTTTGACCGTGCAGGCATGCGTGGTGTGTTGGATGTGGACAGTCCGCAATTGAATCGTTTTACAACAGCGGATACGCACTTTTTTGAGCGCGTGGTCGACATTTATTTGGCGTCCTGTATTACCACGTCTAATCAGCAGCCAATAAAGCCATCAAGTCATCAACCTTAAAAGGCTTTATAATTAATTGATCGATGTTATGTTGATGACAGCGTTGTTTTAACTCACTGGAAATATCGGCACTCATCATCACCACTTTGCAGGCATGGCCGATTTCCCGGGCGGCTAAAACAAAATCCACGCCGGTCATATTGGGTAAATGGTAATCCACCAACAAGACATCATAACGACTCATATCAAGGGCATTGAGGGCTTGATACGGATTATCGAATATATCCACCATATGACCGGCTTTCTCCAACAATTCCAGTAACAGCTGTTGGTTTATGGCGTTGTCCTCCAGTACCAATAAATGCAGCGGTCGACCGCTTGTAACAGGGGTGGGTTTGGGTTTTATTTGTTGTTGGGGTGCGTGCATTAAATCGGCCAATTGTTTATAAGTAAAGGGCCAATTGATTACTTTAAAAGAGCCTTCATGTCTTGGGTTATTTTGCAGTTGGCTTTTCACAAGATAAACCGGTTTAAATTCCCGCTGGGCAATGCCAATGGCGTCCTGATAAGGTGTTTCGTCGTGATCAAGCACAAACAAATAATCAAACGCTTCTTCGATATCATAGCTGACCAGTAAACCCAATCGCAGTAGGTATTCGGCCAAAGCCGATTTAACTGGTGAATCATGGGCCATTAAACAGGCAATGTTGTGGCTTATCACCGCTGAGTTTGTGACAGACTGATTGGGGGTTATCTTAATCAGGCAACTGACTTCGGTGCCGCGTTCAGGTTGACTGTCAATATTAATCTCACCGGACATTTTTTCGCACAACTGTTTAACAATACTGAGCCCCAGTCCGGTACCACCGTATTTACGGGTGATGGAACTGTCGGCCTGAGCAAAGGGGTCGAATAAATTGTTAATCATACTTTGCTCAATACCCATACCGGTGTCTCTCACCACAATCAACACTTCATCCGCATTATGACCCGGATGGAGACTGAGTAAAACGTGTCCCTTGTGGGTAAACTTGAAGGCATTGCTCAACAGGTTGATAATAATTTGCTTGATGCGGGTGGCATCACCGATCCAATGCGCGGGCAATTCTGCATCTAAACAGGTCACAAAATCAAGCCGTTTGTTTTTACTGACGGTGATAAAAGACAGGATCATTTCATCGGTCAATTCCACCAGATTAAAGGCTTTGTGCTCCAGTACCAATTTACCGGCTTCAATTTTAGATAAATCCAAAATATCATTGATAATATCCAGCAAATGTTCACCGGATTCGTTGACCGCTTCAGCATACAATCTTTGGTCTTCGTTTAATGTCGACTCCAAAAGCAGTTGGTTCATGCCTAAGATACCATTCATCGGGGTGCGAATCTCATGCGATACCTGGGCCAGGAAATCGCTTTTGGCTTTGCTTGAAATTTTGGCTTGTTCAGCCAAATGTTGTACCGCCTGAAACAAACGGGCATTTTCAATGGCTAAAGAGGCTTGTGCCACATAGGCGATGGCCAGAGAGACACTGTTTTCTTTAAAGGTGTCGCTTTTTCTGGTAAAAGTAATTAAACCCAGCCGGTCCTTTGAATGACTGAATAATACATGCAGCAAATGATTACCATCGATGTTCTCAAGTTGGTGTTTTTGGCCTGATTCATACAAATTAAGTGCCAGACTGCCTAATCGATTCTGTTCAGCCACAGTGAGTTGTGGATCACTAAAAATTTGGTCGTTGTTGTCATTGTTCCAATAACAAATTTCAATCCGGGAACAGCGAATGTGTCGACTAAGCTGTTGTTTGATTTGAGTGAACAGTTCTTCAACATCAACCGATTGAACCAGGGAACTGGTTAAGGTCAGTTGATTTTCAACAAAAGCCTGTTTTTCCTTTGCATATTTAAGTGCCTGGTTATACTGCCAACGTTTGTAACCAATGATCCATAAAATCCCGATAAACAAAAGCCCGGTGGCGCCATAAATCCAATAAGCCCGGGATGTTTTCCAGGGTGCTTTGGTCACCTGAAATTGGATGGATAGGGGTTCAGACCAGTCTTGATTCAGGCTGGTGCCCCTGATTTGTAAATGGTAATCGCCGGCGGGCAATTGATAAAAGTTTTGGCTGGTTTGATGGCCGGCATCCAACCAGGGCTGGTCAAGGGCTAATCGGTACTGATAACGGTGACTGTCCGGCTGACTGAATGACAACAGTTGATAGTCAATTTGCAAACTGCCGTAGTTATAGGGTAGTTGAGACAGTTGTTTAACCGGCTTACCATTGTGGCGGATTTGCTCTAACAGCAAATGCGATGTGAATTCAGTATGATTCGATGTGAGTGGTTTATTAATATGTACCAAACCGTTGGCGGTGACTATCATGGTGCTACCATCGTGCATGGCTAAAGTATCAAGCACCATACGGCCGGGTAAATTATCCGTGTTGGTGTAGCGTTTAATGATGCGGTTATCTTGTGGGTTTATGACCACAACACCGGCCTGACCGGTCAGCCATAACTGATGATTGATCACGGTTATGCGATAAACCCCATCAGTTGAAATCAGTTGATTCAAACTGCTGGTATCATGATTGATGAGCTCACCATCTTGTAATCGGTAACGCAGTATTTTGCCGTTGGAAAGTAGCCACACCCTGTCCTCATCTAACGCCAGATCAGCAAAACCTTCTTGTGTCTGTATTACTCGGATTGGTTTCAACGTGTCTGCATCCAAAATTTCCAGGCCTTTGTTACCGGTTATCCAGATATTGTTTTGTTGATCCAGGACAGGATTATTTTGAATGTCATTTAATAAGCTATAATCAGCCACAGACTGAATACTTTGTTCTGATTCTGACCACCGGTAAAGTTGCTTATCTCCGTAGAATGTGACGTACATTCGGTTATTGACTTCGAATATCAGCCGAACGCCCGGGTAATCACCCATGGGTTCAAACGTCTTTGAAGCCGGATTAAGGCGGTACAAACCCATGGCAGAAATAACCCAAAGTTGATAGTTACGGTCTAAATACAGGCCATTAATTTGATCGGGTAATTGATTATCATAGCCATATGTTTTCAAAGTGCTTAAACGACCGGTTTTATAGTGATTTAAAGATAAGCTGTGTTGTCGGTTATCATAAAGCCACAACGTGTCATCATAATCGCCTGCATTATGGTCGATGTTATCAATATTTATTTTTGCACTTTTTGAAAAGGGTCTTTTGATGGTTGTTTCATGCCACCGGTGATTCAAGCGCATCACACCCATGTTATCACTGGCCACCCAAATATTATGCTCCTTGTCTTCAAAAACCGAGCGGATATTGATGTCGTCGCCCAGCACCTCACCCTGACTGATAAACTGAATGCGACTCAATAAATCATTATTCAATAAAGCCAACCCTTTGACCGTTGACAGCCACAAACGGTTGGCACTGTCAACGGTGATACTACGCACCGTTAATGGCTCACCCATTAACAGACCAAAGTGTTCGCGATTAATGATTCGGTTAAATTGCTGTTGTTGTGAATCAAATTGATAAACCCCCTGGTAGGCAGCCAGATAAATTTCACCATCTTGGTTCAGACTGATACCATAGATTCTGGCTTCTTTTGAGGTAGGGTCGGGTACATCAATGCGGTGGATAACCGCTTGGCGGTTGATCGGATCAATCTCATAGACCACACCTTCTAAAGTGACCGCCCAGATATGCCCGTCAGCAGCGGTTTTGGCATCAAAAAAGCGCACCGACTGTAACCAGCGTGTGTTATCCGGTGTTAAATGGCTAAATTGTTGCGCTTGCTGATCATAAATTGAAATACCGCCATCAAATTGAAACACCCAAATATTATCCGCATGATCTGCTGCCAGGGCGAACACCATGGATTGAAAAATACCTTGATCACTGTCAGCATCACCCAATTCAATTTGTGGAATCAGCTTAAAATGATTCGTCTCTTTTTGGTAGCGGGCCAAACCCACGTTGTTTAAACTAATCCAGATGTCCTGTGGTGTTTGAACAAACAAAGAAATTTCATTACTGGGCAAACTATTGGCATTTAAGCTGTCCTGCGAAAAATGGGTGAATTTTTGGCTGTCAAAGCGGTTGAGTCCCTGGTGTGTGGCAATCCACAGATAGCCGTCCGAATCCTGATCAATCTGTGTGACTTTTCGGCCCAGTAAGCCATTGTACTGATCGTAATGAATGACATTGACATATTGGGTGTTGCTGTTTTCATTAATGGCACCGTCCTGCGCAGCCAACCAAGTGGAACAACTGAGTGAAGCCCCTATCAAAAATAAATATTTTATCCCCAGTCGATAAAAACTGCCCATGCGTATGTCAATAAATAGTGCTGACTTAATATAACACAGTCTTGGACAATGTTTGCTTATATTCTCACCCGGCTTATAAGATCGGTCATGATATAATTGAGCTATGACATATTCTCAGGAGTGCTGCTGAGCAGCACGATCCGCCGATCCGGTTAGGCCAGGTAAATGAAGTCATGCGGTTTTGCGAAGCAAAGAAGCGTGAC
>CAZLAW010000132.1:1738-5233 GCA_964557625.1 uncultured Marinicella sp. | reverse complement strand
CATCCGGTGACACCCAAACCACTGTTGGTATAAGCCGCTAAATAATACATCACCGGATAATTTTTAGATGAATCATAACCCGGCGGCAAGTATACATTGAGCTGTCTTTGGTGCGGGTCACCCAGCGCATTGTTTTTAAGACACGCCGAATCAAAATCAAAATGACATAACCGACCTTTTGGGTGGGGTTTTTGGTGATTAAAAACTGACATGGTCTATATGACTGCGAGCAAATTCCGTATTCTAACCGAAATCAGTCACGGCTCAAACCCGAGTCAACGGCATTTAACCGGCTTGCCAGCCATTTTCAAACTCAGAGGGCGTCGGTGCCTGAAATAAATAATCGCCAAAAGCCACTTGTTGGGCGTGCAAAAATACCGACCGGCTTAAATGATTGCGTGCTTTCGCCCCATATTGGGTGTCACCGATAATCGGGCAATTTAAATAAGCCGCATGGGCTCTGATTTGATGGGTTCGGCCGGTGATGGGGAAGCACAGCACCTCGGTCACATCCCGGTGAACTTTCCGTGGTTCGAATCGGGTTTCAGCGGGTTTGCCATTGGCATCAATCACCGCCGTCTTCAAGTTATTTATTCGGGTTTCGGCGAGATTTTTTTGCACCACTTGGGGCTCTTCCAGAACACCTTCCAGTAAAGCCCGATAGGTTTTGTTGACTGTCCTGGCTTTTAAAGCGGCTTGGAAATTCAGCAAAGCGGTTCTGTTTTTTGCCAACACCAAACAGCCACTGGTGACCACATCCAATCGATGGGCCAGCAATATATGTTGATAACGGGCTTTCTGCTGTAAAATATCTATCACACCATAATCGTGGCAAGTGCCTTTATGCACAGCCAGCCCGGCGGGTTTATTCACCACCAGATAATCATCATCTTCAGCAATCACGGCATCCAATATGGCGCTGATTAAGTCAGTGGGTATGACAGCTTTATGACTGTTTTCTTCAAAGTATATAAACGGTGGTACCCGCACCCCATCGCCGCTTTTAAGCTTGACTGAAGGCTGACAGCGCTTACCATTTACCCGAATCTGGCCTTTGCGAATTAATTTATACAGCTGTCCTGTGGTGAGCTGTTTGCGTTGCTTGCGCAAGAAATTATCCAATCGCTGGCCCTCTGAATGGCTGTCAACTTTAAAAATGGGCTTTTTCAAAAATCAAATTCCCCGTTAAAATTATAAGCATTGTCATGCATTTAATGTTAAAATTCGCCGCATTCGATCTGAATGAACGATCGGAATATAAGTGATGTCTCCGGATTAAGAGACTAAATGACAATTTTAACACGCCCGGTTCCACGGAGTTGATTTGAATTTTGGAACAGTTAATCATTGGATTGATTAAGGGCAAAACTGAATGGAACGAAAACCGCTCAGTCTTAATTTTATCTTTGTAAACAGAAATCTGTTTTAATAAAAACAACGAACAGCGAACACAACCACGCGAGTAAATAGTCGAACACAGCAGTTTATTCACCAGACAATAACGTGATCACCACTGCCCTATTTGCGCTTTCGTATAAAAGCACAGGCCTTCTGGCACCAAAATGACGGCTGTGCGCACACAATTAAGTACTGTTGAGCAGCACTTCGTTCCTTAACCAAAGGAACCAAAATGAAAAGAATGCTAATCAATGCAACCCACGCCGATGAAATTCGGGTGGCGATTGCCGATGGACAAAAATTATACGACCTGGATATTGACTCAGCCGGTCATTATCGCAAAAAAGGCAACATTTACAAGGCTAAAATCACCCGCATCGAACCCTCCTTAGAAGCCTGTTTTGTTAATTACGGCTCTGAACGTCACGGCTTTTTACCTTACAAAGAAATCAGCCCGGTTTATTGCAAACAATCACCCAAAGGCCAACCCCGTCTGCCCATCAACAAAGCCCTCAACGAAGGCGATGAAATTATTGTTCAGGTCAACAAAGAAGAACGTGGCAACAAAGGGGCGGCCTTGAGCACCTACATTTCTCTGGCCGGACGCTATTTGGTCTATATGCCCAATAATTCACGGGCCGGTGGAATTTCACGCCAAATTCGGGGCGATGAACGCAATCAACTGCAACAACACCTCAAGCGTTTAAACATCCCTGCAGATGACGGTATTATTGTTCGTACCGCCGGTTTAGGCCGAACTTTTGAAGAGTTGCAATGGGATTTTAATTACCTGCAACAAGTCTGGGAAGCCATCCAAAAAACCGCAGAACAAAAGCGAGCGCCCTTTTTCATTTACCAGGAAAGTGATTTATTTATCCGTGCATTACGTGATTATTTACAACCGGATATTGGTGAAATCCTGATTGACGACCGGGGCTCTTATGAAAAAGCCCGAGAGTTTATGCAGCAGGTGATGCCACATAATCTGAAAAAATTATCCTACTATAACGATACCACGCCGTTGTTTTCTCGCTACCAAATCGAACGCCAAATTCAATCGGCCTTCGAGCGTGAAGTGAAACTGCCTTCGGGAGGCTCACTGGTGATTGACCACACCGAAGCTTTACTCAGTATCGATATTAACTCGGCCAAAGCCACCAAGGGCGCTGATGTGGAAACCACCGCATTAAACACCAACTTAGAAGCCGCTGATGAAATTGCCCGACAATTACGCATTCGAGATTTGGGCGGTCTGGTGGTGATTGATTTTATCGATATGCGACAACACAAAAACCAACGTCAGGTGGAAAACCGTTTACGTGATGCCGTGGCCATCGACCGGGCCCGGGTTCAGATTGGTCGTATCTCTAAATTCGGATTATTGGAAATGTCTCGACAAAGACTCCGGTCTTCGATAGCCGATTCCAGCCAAATCACCTGCCCGACTTGCGCCGGTTATGGCACCATTCGGAGTATGGAATCATTGGTGATTTCGATTATTCGTCTCACCGAAGAAGAAATGATTAAACCCAAAACAGGCCGTGTTATTATTCAAGTGCCGGTTGAAATCAGCAATAAACTGCTCAACGAAAAACGTGAAGATCTCACCGATTTGGAACAGCGACATCATGTACAGCTTAATATTATCTCTAATGAAAACTTAAATCCCCCGAATTTTCATGTGCAACGCCTCAATGTCAGTGAGTCCAACATTGATATTAATAACATTAAGCTGGTCAATCCCGAAGACTGCCAAAAACCCATGGATTTAGACCCACCGGCACCCCAAAGAGAACAAGCCGCTTTACAAATGGTTAAGCCTAACAAGCAAGCGCCTAAACGCTCTGTTGCATTGTTGGTTTCTTCCTGGTTTAAATCTCTGTTTGCCGGTTCTGAAAACAACAAGAAAAAAGCACAGAAAAAACCAAATACGCGCAAACAAAGCGGTCACAAAAAACCGGACCATCGGAAACCGTCTAAGCAAAAATCAACACAACAAAGTAATCGCCAACAAACCAAACGAAAATCGGCGAGTCAAAAGCAAACCAATCAAAAACAGTCAAGCCAGAAGCAGGCTAACCAAAAGCAGGCTAACCA
>CAZLAW010000132.1:0-1638 GCA_964557625.1 uncultured Marinicella sp. | reverse complement strand
AAGCAGGCTAACCAAAAGCAGGCTAACCAGAAGCAGGCTAATCAGAAGCAGGCTAACCAGAAGCAGACTAATCAGAAGCAGACTAATCAGAAGCAGACTAATCAGAAGCAGGCTAATCAGAAGCAGGCTAACCAGAAGCAGGCTAACCAAAAGCAGGCTAATCAGAAGCAGGCTAACCAGAAAAAGACTGATCTGAAGCAAACCAAGCAATCTCAAAACAAACCTCAGCAGACACAAGTCAAAACAACTAATCAGCCACCCAAAACACAGACCAAAACCGCTGAGTCAAAAAAACCGGAACCTGTGGATTCTAAAGCCAATCAAAAATCCAATGGTTCCCAACACAATCAGGTAAAACAAGACCATACCAGTCAAATTTCACCCGGTACCGCCGATAAAATGAAACGGCCTTTAGGCAGTGTCGCTGATCTGGTGGCCAAAAAAGAACCGATTGTGCCTTCCGGCGCGCAAATTAAAAAAGACAAAGCACGCCAAGAAACCGACACAAAAGCCAACAACAAATCTGAAGATAAAAAAACCCGGCAACCGAAAACTGAAGACAATCAAAACCAGGATTCGAAAGCCCAGGATTCGAAAGCCCAGGATTCTAAAGCCCAGGATTCGAAAGCCAAAGATAAGCGGCCACATGACCCCCAATCACAAAGTGAGTCTACTGACCGTAAGCAAAATCAATCGAATTCTTCTTAACAACCAATTGACCAATCCGGTGTTGGCAGTTTTCTGATAACACCGGGTTGTTATCTTATTTTAAGCACCGGCTTCAAACCACGACACCGCTTTGATTGTGCTAAAATTAATCCCATGCACACAATTTGGCGTTACAAACGACTGATATTCATGGCTATTTTAAGCCTGTTAGCACAGATTTTTCTGCCGGTTCATGGTCAGGAAACACCACCCAACACCGATCGGTTAAAACAATCTTTTAATTCACTCCAACAAAAATACCGGCAACAAAGCAGCTCAAAAAATGTTCTTAACGATTTAGACCTGGACAGTGCCGAGTTAATGTCACAACTCAGACAGTGTGAAGAATACAACGAAGCCGAGTTAAACCGCCTCACCCAGGTGCGCGAAATTGATGCTTTGGAAGACAGTTCAATTCAATCTCAAACCATTAACGAAGAAAACCTGAACCGGATTACCCAGGCACGGATGAAATTGATAGCCACATAGAAAACCACACCAAAGAACTGATCCGATGCCGTTTAATGTCATCTCGGCTGGACCAAATTCGTCAGGATATCCTGAATCAAAAACGCAACCTGTGGATTCAAGGCATTAAAGTTCGGCATAAAATTTGGCAATTTACTGAGCACCCCACTGATTTCAGCAACTTGCAATTACAACGCATTATTCCAACCCATTGGACCGCATTGGCACTGATGACCGTGGCACTGGTGTATTGTTTTTTGCTTATTTTTAAGTATCGGGTACATTATTTTAAAAGCTACAACAAAAAACCACGCTTAGACACCCTCAAAAACCAGTTCAAAAGCCTGGTTTTAATTTTTTGGCTGCCGCTACTGGCCGCTTTTGTCTATGCCTGGCTGGTGCCGGCGCCGTTTCAATGGCTGTTGGTGTTGATGGTTTTAGCATTACTGGTTCGTGATGGCT
>CAZLAW010000131.1:4316-5235 GCA_964557625.1 uncultured Marinicella sp. | reverse complement strand
CTCTCGCATGGTCACACCCATCAGCTGATTGGCAATTTCCATGGTCACCTTATTATGGGTTACAAATAAAAACTGGACTTTTTCTGACATGTCTTTAACCATGTTCGAAAACCGGGCCACATTGGCATCATCCAACGGCGCATCCACCTCATCCAATAAACAAAAAGGGGCCGGATTCAGATTAAAAATAGCAAACACCAAAGACACCGCTGTCAGTGCTTTTTCGCCACCGGATAGCAACTGGATACTGGACACCCGTTTGCCCGGCGGCCTGGCCATAATGGTCACACCCGTGGTCAATAAATCATGGCCCGTCAGTTCTAAATAGGCATGACCACCACCAAATAAACGCGGAAACAATTGTTTAATGTGACTGTTGACCGCTTCAAAGGTTTCTTTAAATAAGGTACGCGTGTCTTTGTCAATACGGGCAATGGCCTGCTCTAAGGTGTCCAGGGCTTTGCGTAAGTCATCATCTTGTTCATCCAAATAGTGTTTGCGTTTGGACTCTTCTTCATATTCATCAATGGCGGCCAAATTAACCGGTTCTAAGCGTATAATATGACGATGTAATTGTTCCATCTGGGTTTCTTTTTGTGCCACCACAGCTGCCACGTCGTCTTTATTGAACGCCATCTCTTCAATCACGGTATTGGCATGATAGCCCAAATCCGTTAACTGTTCAGAAAATCCATCGGCTTTGAGTTGCTGAGACTGTCGTTCTAATTTGGCATTTTCCAGTGCTGTTCGGGCCGTTTCTATGTGTTGCTGATGGGATGAACGCGCCTGCTCCATGTCATTCAATTCGGCCTGTAAAGTGGTTACAATTTGGGCTTGTTTATTTCGCTTTTGTTCCACGTCAATGCGTTTTTTAATAAGCGCATCCAGTGATGTCTGTTGTTCTTGAGCCGGATCATTC
>CAZLAW010000131.1:0-4306 GCA_964557625.1 uncultured Marinicella sp. | reverse complement strand
ATTCTGTTGGTTTAACTGGCTTAGCAACTGATCTTTTCGCTGCTGAAGATGTTCGATTGATTGTGTCGAGCGAGCCACATTTTGTTGCAAAGCCTGGATTTTATTTTCCGCAGCTGAATAGCGCAACCGGGATTGGTAATACTGTTCTGAAATATCATTTAAGCGGGCTTTGGCCTGTTCATAATCCGCATTCAGCTGTTCTTGTTGCTCTGCCAAAGCGGTTTTATCCGCCTGCTGTTGTTTCATTTTTTTCAGGGCCTGCTCTAAACGACCACGTGATTCGGCCAAAGCCTGTTCATCTTCTGCTATTTGTGCTTTGAGCGATTTAACTTCCTGACTTTTCTGTTCGTTTTGTTGTTGTTCACGGTCAATCAAATGACGTTTTTGTTGGCCCTGACTATCGAGCTCTGAAAGCTTTCGATGGGCCATATTCAAATCCAGTTGCAGCTGCTCAGCGTGTTGGTTTTCGGTTTGTCTTTGCTCGATTAATTGTTGTAATCGTTGTTCGGCATCTGCAATTGTTTGTTGTACGGTTTTGCTGTCTTTAAGTAGTTGCTCAATCTGCTTTTTCCGTAACAGGACGTTTTCCTGACTACTGCCACGGTGTATTGTCAGCCAGTGACGACCAAACCAGTCACCGCTCTGCGTTATCACCGATTCGCCCGATTTTAATTTTGCCCGCATGTCATTGATGTGCTGTTTATCATGACAGATATAAACGGTATTGAGCCAATCAATGACCACAGCCGGTCCCTGAACATACCGTGATAATCGATCCGAATGCGCTTCTATAGTTTGCCCATGGTTGCCGTGAACCGCCGTGACCGGCCCAAACTGCCAATCTTGCAATAAAGTGTTTAAGTCTGTGTCATCAGTAACCAGTGCCTGTAAACGTTCATTTAAGACCGTTTCAACGGCAATTTCCCAGCCACTGTCGACTTTAATCAGATCCACTAATCGACTTGAAATCTGGGATTTTTTGGCCGCCAACCATTGACATAAGTCTTCATCGTCTTCGGATGTGGCAGCTTTTTGCAGTGCTTCTAAAGATCTTGTTTGGCCTTTAATCTGATGTAATTCAGTCTTTTGATCATCAATCACTTGCCGCAACTCTGCCACCTGCTGTGCCGTGTTTTGTTTTTCGATTTTCAGTTGTTCTAATTGTTCACTCAATTCCTTCAGCTTTTGTTGCTGCTGTTGTCGGCTCTTTTCGATGCTTTTGAGCTCTTTTTGCCAGGTTTCGATGTTGTCTTCAGAATCGCTCTGATGGCGGTTATTTATACGTTCAGCCTGGCGCACAATACCGGCTTCCAGGGCCGATATCCTGGTTTTTTCGACATCCGCCAGACGCTGCTGTTCATTCATCTCATGCAACAAGGTATCCCACTGATTGCGCCACTGTTGCCGGGCCATGTCATGCTCTTCGCTGGTTTCTTTGGCGGCCTCAAGTTGTGCCGCCAGGGTCTCCAGTCGCGGTTGCTCAGCCTGTAAAACCTGCTGTTCGGTTTCTAGAGCGCGCTGATCATCATGTTGTTGCTGGCGCTGTTGTTTAATGTCAAATTCAGTGGCCGTCAGGTCTTGCTTGTTTTTCTCAGATAAGTTTTTGGCGTGGCTGATGGCCTGTTCAATTTTACCAATTTCTCCATTAATCTGATACAGCTGCTCTTGTAATCGATTTTGTTGATCCGAATTTTGCTGGTAGCTGTCGCGCTTGAGGGTAATGTTTTTCTCACTCTCCGTTAAGCCGCTTTTGGTTTTTTCAAATTCAGTTTGTAAGCGCTTAATCTCTACATCACTTTGTTCAGCCTGTTGTTGCCACTGCTGCCAGCGCAAGGCCAGAACCTCAGCTTTCAGTTGTTTAGACTGTTTTTTTAAATCCGTGTATTTTTCGGCATTTTTTGCCTGGCGCTTTAAATGTTGGATGTGCTTACCCACTTCTGTGCGTAAGTCGTCCAGTCGTTCCAAATTTTCCCGGGTGCGCAGAATCCGCCGTTCTGTTTCACGACGACGTTCGCGGTCTTATGATACACCGGCTGCTTCCTCAATATAGCCGCGTAAATCTTCAGGCTTGGACTCGACAATGTTGGAGATCATGCCCTGCTCAATGATGGAATAACTGCGCGGCCCAAGACCGGTGCCTAAAAATAAATCAACGATGTCTTTTTTACGGCATTTACTGCCATTGAGAAAATAACTGGATTGTGCCTCGCGATTAACCTGACGTTTAACCGAAATCTCATTATAACCGCCATATTCACCCTGAATCTGGCCGTCAGAATTATCAAAAATAAGTTCAACTGTAGCCATACCCACCGGTTTACGGGTAGCCGAGCCTGAGAAAATAACATCGGTCATGGCACTACCGCGCAACATCTTTGCCGACGTCTCACCCATAACCCAACGCACGGCATCGATAATGTTGGATTTACCACAACCATTGGGGCCAACCACACCGGTCAAATTGGTGGGTAAGAGTACCTCTGTCGTGTCAACAAATGATTTAAATCCGGCTAATTTTATTTTTGAAAGTCGCATTGATGGTCTGTTTTGTTCTTGCTTTCTTATCTATTTTTAGGTATGGTCAGCGCCCTTTAGTAAAGCAAATTATTACCATGACCACCCAACCTTCAGATCAACTGGAAACCTTTCCAAATCCTAATCCAAATCGGGATTATACCATCATTATGGACATCCCTGAATTCACCTGTTTATGCCCCAAAACAGGACAACCTGATTTTGCCACATTAAAGATTGAATATAACCCAGATGCACTTTGTGTGGAACTCAAATCTTTGAAATTATACATGTGGACTTTCCGTGACCGGGGTGCTTTTCATGAGGCCGTGACCAATGAAATCCTGGATCATTTGGTCAACGCCATTGATCCCAAATGGATGAAACTGACCATGAAATTTAATGTGCGTGGCGGCATTTACACCGATGTTGTGATTGAACATAAAAAGGGCTGATCGGCCCTTTTTTACATTTGTGACTGCAAGTAGTTTTTCTCGCCCACTTGTTCAATTAAGCCAATCTGTGTTTCCAGCCAATCCACATGTTCTTCTTCTGAATCTAAAATTTCCTGGAATAAATCACGACTGACATAATCCCGAACTGATTCACAGTATTCAACACCATCGCGCAAATCCGGCAGGGCATCCAATTCCATGGCCAAATCACAACGCAACATTTCTTCCACTGTTTCACCAATCCGTAATTTACCCAAATCCTGTAAATTGGGTAAACCTTCTAAAAACAATATACGCTCCATCAAAATGTCGGCATGTTTCATTTCATCAATGGATTCTTCGCGTTCTTTGGCCGCCAGTTTTGCAAACCCCATGTCCTCAAGGATTTTGGCATGCATAAAATACTGATTGATGGCGGTCAGCTCGTTGTAAAGAGCTTTATTGAGTAGTTGAATAACTTTTTTATCACCTTTCATAAAAGTACAAACTCCAAATTTTTGACGAAAAGGTAATGATAACATGTTCACCCGGGGCTTGGGTGTTTAATCGGCTCTTGAGGTTAGGCAAATTGCGGTTTATTGGCCGACAACACCTGCAGGAAATCCGGCTGTTGCACGGCTTGTTGCTGCAAAATATCTTCTGCCATATCAAGACAACTACCACAACCGGTGGTGGCGCCGGTTTCAGCCGCCAATTGGGAAACGCTGGTGACACCGTTTCGGGCCGCTTTTCTGATGTCTTTATCGGTGATGCCGTGGCAAATACAAATGTACATAAGCATGGAAATTAAAAATCAGCGCTTATTTTAAATGCCAATGATAATTATTGTCAACAACTAATTACGAATCATTCTTGATTAGATTATAGTTGTTTGTACCCGCTAATCCAGCATTTCTTCACCGGCATTGGGGTCATTGTAAACATCTTCGTCAAACTTACCGATGGATTTGGCCACAATGCAGGTCACGGTGGCATCGCCGGTGACATTGACCGCGGTGCGGGTCATATCCAACAAACGATCAACACCCAAAATAATGCCGATGCCCTCAATCGGCAGTCCCACTTGTAACAATACCCCTTGCAACATCACCAGACCGGCACTGGGCACGCCGGCAGTTCCAATCGATGCCATGGTCGCCATCAGCACCACAGTAAGCAACTGACCACCGGTTAAATCCAGACCATAGGCATTGGCGATAAAGACCGTCGCCACACCTTGCATAATGGAAGTGCCATCCATATTGATGGTGGCACCAAAAGGTACGGAGAACGAAGCCACGGAATTTTCCACACCCAGGCGTTCCGTGACGGTTTTATAGGTCACCGGAATGGTGGCG
>CAZLAW010000130.1:0-5448 GCA_964557625.1 uncultured Marinicella sp. | reverse complement strand
GGTCGTGCTGCTCAGCAGCACTCCATGTCATTCTTAATTGTTGTCCTGACCGGGTCGCGGACGCACCACCGGCTGCAGTCGGTTGACACGACTGCGCCTGTTATCTACTTTTTTGAGGCTTGGTGCATGTAAACGGTGATTTTATCAGTTTTGCCGACCACCGCATGTTGCCCCCGGGTGACCAAAAACGCCTGCACCTGATGGGTGCCGCGCGGTACCAGCTTAAAGGTATGACTGGCTTCATCGCCGGGTGGTGTTTTCTGATTGTTTAAGGCAAATTGAAGTTGGTATTTTTGTTTTTGAATTTCGCTTAAGGGCGTGACCGCCACCACCAGATCACCACCGGTGCCCCACAGGTTTTCTTTCGGCTGGGGTTTAATCAGGGTAATGTCGGTGTCGCTGCCGGCCGCCATCGGTTCTTCATTAGACGATGATGGCATGTTTGCATCCGGTGAGGGCGGTACCGATTCCACCACCGACAACTCCGGTAAGTCAGCTTCTTTATAATTCTCATTCAGCTTTTTTTCACTGTAGTGGGTCACACCATGCTCATCGGTGTATTTATAAATGGTTTTTTCACCTGCCATCACCATGCTAACAGTCAATAACAGTGTGCAAATAAGGCTTATGTTTTTCATGATCAATCCGTAAATAACATCTTCTCTCTGTTATACAACTTCACCGCAATCCATGCAAGTGCCAAGCCCATAATCAAAGTACCGGCAACCGCCAGTCCTATGGCATCCCAGCCCACCACATCACCGCGCATCAGTTCGTTTATCACCAGATTCTGACCTAAAATTGGCACCGCCATCATCCACAGCTGTTCTTTAATGGGCATAAACATCAGCAGCATACTCGGAATCATCGGCACGATTAAAACCAGGCCCACATAAGTCTGGGCTTCCCGGTAAGATTGGGCAAAAGCGGCAATAATGGTTTGAATCGCACCGGCCAGTAAAGCCAAGGGTGCCAGCACCAACAACATAATCAGCATCACCTGCATACCCATATTAAAACGCATCCCGAGTTTTTCAAACGGGTACCAGGGCAGGGTCAGTTTAAACGCCACCAGAGTCAGTACCAGGGTCAGTAAACCAAACGCCACTGTGGCCGCCAGTTTACCGGCCAAAACCGTATCCCGTTTGACCGGATTCAGGAATAAAGGCTCTAAGGATTTACGCTCTTTTTCTCCGGCGGTGGTGTCGATGGCCAGGTACATACTGCCCATAAATAATCCCATGATCAGGAAATAAGGCAATACGGTTAATAGCATCGCGCCGCGTGACTCTTTGGTGGCCTGATCGTGTTGTTCGATCATAACCACATTGGTCAAATTCGGCGATATGCCTCGCAACTGCAACCGCTGGGTGCCGATGCTTCGGTCATAGGCATTCAGTAAAGACCGTAACCGATTCACACTGACCTTGGCCGCGCCTTTGGCCGACCCATCGTAATACAGCATCACTTCGGCCGGGCGACCCTGACTGAAATCTTCTGCAAAATCATCAGAAATGGCCAACACCACATCATGGTCTTTATTTTTAATCGCGGCTTCAGGACTGCCTTTAAGTTCTTGTAAAGTCACATCCTGGGCACTTAAAAAGTCCATTAAATGTGCGGCCCCTGCCTGGTTAATTACCGGCACTTCTAACTTTTGCTCGGCTTTGTCTTGTTGCATCTTAATGGTGGTGTTCATAATAATCACCATCAAAATCGGCCCAAACAAAGCACCCATCACGATGGATGACATGACCGTGCGTTTATCGCGGGCGTTTTCCAGCACTTCTTTAAAAAAGACTGTTTTTAAGGCGCGTAAATTCATACCACTTTCTCCCCGCCAACCAAAGACACAAAGGCATCTTCTAAATTCTCACTGCCGGTTTTGCCCCGCAACTGTTCTTCAGTGCCGGATGCGACAATTCGTCCACCATCAATAATGGTGATTTCATCACACACCGCTGACACCTCCTGCATCACATGAGAAGAAAACAAAATACATTTACCCAAAGCCCGTTGTTCTTTTAAAAACCGTCGAATGGCACGGGTACTCATCACATCCAGGCCGTTGGTGGGTTCATCCAGCAAAATATTTTGCGGGTCATGAATCAATGCCCGGGCAATCGCCACTTTCACCCGCTGACCTTGCGAAAAACCTTCCGTTTTCCGGTCTATAAACGCACCCATGCCTAAACGATCAACCAGTTCTTCACAGCGCTCTTTGATTTTGGCCTCTTTCATGCCCTGTAATCGGCCAAAAAAAACAATGTTCTCACGGGCCGTTAAGCGTTTGTACAGACCGCGTGCATCGGGCAAAACCCCCATTCGGGCACGTGCGGCCACCGGATCTTCGTGGGTGTTGATACCATCCACCAGCACCTGTCCACCTTCGGGTTTTATTAAGGCGTAAATCATCCGCATGGAGGTGGTCTTACCGGCACCGTTGGCACCTAAAAGCGCGGTGATTTTACCGTCGGGGGCTTGTAGAGACACATTGTCCACCGCCGTGACATCACCGAATGATTTACTGATATTTTCTACACTGATCATTGTTGCGGTCCGTTTAAGTTAATAAAAAAAGCCGGTTGATTAAAATTATTCATACATTCGGTCTCGAGTTCTTCAACAGGATTTTTAATAAAAGCCGTCACGATTTTCGGCATACAGCCACGGTTAGCAACAATATGGCCCTGACCTTGGGCCACCAGATGCTGTGCATTGGATAACGTCTTCAGGGCTTTTTCCGCAAATTCGGGCGGCGTCACCGGATCATACTCACCGGAGAGCAATAAGGTCGGAATGTCCGATTCAACCGGGTCTTTAAACGATTCATCCACCACTTCACTATCCCAGTATTCACAACGCGAACGCATCATCTCGTAGAATTCATCGCCGAATAAACTGTTTTGGGTGTTTTGTGTTTTCGGCAAAAAGGGCACATCCTCGGCACACACCACCGATAATTCCAGTGCGTTATTCAGGTTCTCGGTTAAACTCGAGGTCACCATAAACGCCTGTTGTGCCAGATTTTCTGGCTGATCATGATTGGCCAGCGACACCAGCAGAGGAATCATGCCCATGGTTTCAGGTGCATACGCAAACATGCGCAAACCCAATACCGCAAAGTCGCGGGTTAATTCAAAGGTTTCATATTCCCCACTGACCGGATTGGGTAAACGCAATTCAATCGGCTGCTCATCCAATGACTGTAAAAAAGACCACATTTGTTGTTCCGCATCGCCGAAGCGTTCCTGACAGGCGGCATCTTCACGGCACAACCGAAAAACGTCTTTCAGGGTGTTTTGTAAATTAACTTCATGCGCTGAAGCCATGGCTTCCTGTTGCGGCATCACACCGTCCAATATCGCGCTGCGTATGGACTCAGGATATAGTTTCATATAGGTCAGGCCTTTACGGGTGCCATAAGAGCCGCCGTAAATATTCCATTGCTCAATAGCCAACGCTTTGCGCACCGATTCCAGATCTTCGATGGCCACTGTGGTGGTATAAAACCGGGTGTCGGCATCCAAAGAAGCGTGGCAGTCTTTCAGCCACTGCACCAGCTTGGGTGAGCGCCAATCGGTGATATCAGCAAATTCATCCATCTCAAAATCACAGCGTAATGGATGCGATTCACCGGTACCACGCTGATCCACCATCACAATCCGCCGCTTAGGCAACAGCTGGCTGAGGTTTTTTGCCATCACCGCAAAGGTATCCACTGCAGCTTGCCCGGGACCACCGGCCAACAACACCACGGCATCCTGCAGCGGGTTTTCAACATCTGAATTCACCACCGCGACATTAAGATCAATCAGCCGGCCATCGGGTTTCGCCCGATTCTCCGGCACCGTTAACTGACCACATTGCGCCGCCACCGAAACCCCCGATGACTCAGCACCAATAAAACAATCCGACAAAGTCAGCGCCTTGGATGGTACTTCATCCTGCGCCCAGGCAGACCCAACCACACACAGCAAAGCCGTTATAAAAAGAATTCGAAACATGAGAAATTCAGACTATTGAAAGCCTAACAGTGTACCCGATTAAGCCAATCGGTCAAACCTCCCAAAAGTAACAATATAAAATTAAAAGCGTCACCCGTGGTGCATTTAGGACGAATAAAAAAAAATACTGTCATATCGACCGAGCGGAGCGAGTGGAGATATCTCCCATTGGTAGAAATTTGTCGCAAAATTGAGGAGATTCCTCCATGCGCTACGCTTAGTCGGAATGACATAACGTTTTTTGGAGGTAAAACCATCTTAATTTTCCAAAAATCACTCCAAATGCACCACGGGTTTATTTGAATCTTTTCTCTGTGCCCTCTGTGCCTCTGTGGTTATCCTTTTTGTTAACCACAGAGTTCGCAAAGGTTTTCACAAAGACCACAAAGTGATAAAAAAATCATTAATCTTTTCTCCGAGTACTTAGTGGGTCCTCTGTGCCCTTTGTGGTTAATCATGTCTCGCATCAAAGTTTATTTGATGCTTTTATTTCTTCTTCACCGGCGGACTGACATATTTTTCGCGTTTAATCAGCGTCACCGGCAGGCCTTTGTCTTTGAGTAAGGCAAAGCTCTCATCCACCATCCCCGGATTACCACATAAATAAGCGATGTCCGAATCCACATCAAAATCCTGTTCAGCCAAAAACTTCTGCACATAACCTGAGCGGTCATTGAGCGCCGGCTCATCTCTCTGGCGACGTGATAGACAGGGAATATAATGAAAATTCTCATGCGCTTTTTCGACTGCCCTGAAATCATCTTCATACAAAAGCCCCGGCGCATCCTGGGCACCCATCACCACATAGATTTCAGAACCTTCATCCAGGCGATTTTTCAGCTCATTCAACATCGCCCGATAGGGTGTCACACCGGTGCCGGTGGCGATCAGGAAATAACGCTGATGCCGGTCCGGCAGTAAACAAAACCGACCATAGGGCCCGGACGCTTCCAGCCGATCACCCGGCTGTAAGGCTGCCAACTTGCGCGTCGCCAGACCACCCTCGACCCAGGTCATGGCAATCTCAATCTCATCCAACTCACATTTTTCCTTCGGAAACACATTGGCAATCGAATAACTCCGAAAGGTATCAAAACCATCATCCTGCTGCATATGCAAACGCACAAACTGCCCGGCAATGGCCTGCAACGGCTGTTCGCTATCCACCGCAAAGCGAATCGAAACTGAATGGTCATTCAACGGAACCTGTTCTTTGAAAATCAACGAAAAAGGGGTCATGTATTTCTATTAAAGCAGTTAATGAGAATCGCTATTATCTCAAGTCAAACGTCAAAGTTAAAGCAACACCGCCCAACAACCGCTTTTTAAGGTAAAAAATGATTGAACAAGCCCCATAATTTGACTATACTTCGCATCCTCGTTTAAAAACGAGCGCCAACCAGTGCCGACATAGCTCAGTTGGTAGAGCAACTGACTTGTA
>CAZLAW010000129.1:0-5639 GCA_964557625.1 uncultured Marinicella sp. | reverse complement strand
TTTCACCACTTGCCATCGTTTATCTCACTTAAAAGAGGTTAACAAAGCCACCCAAAATGCTAACAGGGTGATAATAAATCCAATCAATAATGCCATCAATTGGAAAGTAAACTGTGTAATGGCCACATAAAATAATGCGCCGATTACGATAAACTTGAGGATTTCACCTTTGACCATCTTTCCCACCATGGCTTGATCCGGTGAAAACGGCCAGGCCACAATAAAGGCAAAGGTTAATGATCCGAGGGCACTGATCACAGCGCCGGCCATGGCCGAACTTGCAGCCACCTGACCTTGGAACAGCCAAAAAAATACGGCTGTCAAAACACCGATTATCATCTGATAAAGCGGTATTTTAAAAACCGTTTTCTTCACTTCTTGCCAGGAAAATTCGGTGGTCATTGAAGGCCTCTCATCCCCATGGCAATGGACATCTTGTTAAGAGATCACAATTGCCGTTGCTAAAAGCGGGTGCATTATAAAGGCTTCACCCGGCCAAAGCAACGTTTTTAGCGTAAATTTAATACGTCATTGAAGTCCGGCCAGGTGCTTAATTTAATCTTCATCAAATCTGTCTTTAGGAGATTTTCGGGCACGCGGGTGGCTCCGATCATAAACTTGAGCCAAATGCTGGAAATTTAAGTGGGTATAAATCTGCGTGGTGGACAAATCAGCATGACCCAGCATATCCTGCACCGCACGCAAATCGCCAGATGATTCGAGCATATGACTGGCAAATGAATGACGCAATAAATGTGGATAAACCCGCTGCCACAGACCTTGTTTTTGGGCCCAGTGCTTAATCCGTGCCTGAATACTGCGCGGCTTGAGCTGACCACCGCGTTTTGACACAAATACCCAATCCACGCTACTCTGGTTCATATCTCGGCTGTCCTGCTGCCAGTTGGACAAAGCGCTTAAGGCGGCTTGACCCACCGGCACCACCCGGGTTTTTTGACCTTTACCCAGTAACCTGACCAAACCCTCGCCCCAATTCAAATCAGACCACAATAAACCACTGAGTTCAGATAACCGTAAACCCGAAGAATAAAACAATTCCAACATGGCTTTGTCACGACGTGCGATCGCCGTATTTTCAGGAATCTCCAAGAGCTGAAAAACCAGGTCCACATCCAGCACCTCAGGTAATTTTCGGCCAATTTTCGGTGCATTGACCAGACTTACAGGGTTATAGGCAAGCGGACAATTGGGGGCCTGTTTGAGAAAATCAAAAAAATTCAGCAAACTGGATCGATAGCGGGCCAGGGTTTTCGGCGCTTTGCCACGGGCTGACTGTTGGCGTAAATAGTGTCGTATTTGATCACTGCTGATAGCACAAACATCATCCTTGTCAGACAAGGACAGCGCCGACATGCATTGTGAAATATCACGTTTGGCCGCCACCACGGTGTGCGGCGATAAATGACGAATGTCTTTTAAGTACGTCAGGTAAGCGTCAAGACATGGCTTGATTTGAATCATGCTTGGCTTGATCTGAATAATTTGTTTTGGCGTCTGCCGGCTCAGCCCCCCGGCCGCTACTCACGGCAAAAAACTGACTGATGATATGTCCCAGTTTCTGTAAAATATCACTGGCGGCATGGGGCATAAACTTATCCTCATCACAACTGGCAAAACCCAACAAACCATATTCAGCCTGTGGCCCTAAGGGAATGATAATGGCTGAGCGAATGTCTTTGTGGGCTCCAAACATGGCTTCGATTTGAGATTGCGGCAAACGGCCGGCCAAGGGCTCGGTTTGATGCTGAAAAACCGTGAACTGGCTTTTTTGAGCCGCTGTCAATGGTTCGCAATGACGATCGGGTAATTGTTGTAAAAATTCCTGTCGACAACTGATTTTAAAATAGTCGCTGGCAAAATGCTGTTGCACAAAGTCCACAAAGCGGTTTAAAAAATCAGCTCGATCTGATACTGCCAGCTCCACCAACAAAGCATACACCCGATTCATCAGGGTTTCGTTAATCTTGGCATGATGAATCAATTGTTTGATTTGGTTTTTGAGTTGCTGGTTTTGTTGCTGCAAACTTTTCGCCTGATAGGTGGCCATTTGCTGCAACTGACCTTGCTCATCAGCCACCGTCAAATCCAGCAACAAGTCCGGATGGTCCGCGAAAAAATCAGGGTGCGCTTGCAAATATGCCACAATGTCTTGTTTTGAAATAGATTCAGTCATAAATGTGTCCTTGATAAACCGATTTGGCCGGTCCAATAAGGCTGATTTTATCACAATCCGTGCCAAGTAAAACCTGTAAATCACCCCCGGGCATGGAGACTTTATATTTAAGCCCCCCTTGAAAATAGTGCCGCATGACAATGGCAGCGGCGGCGGCACCGCTGCCACAGGCCAGTGTTTCACCGCTACCGCGCTCGTGAATTCGGATTTGAATATGTGTATCACTGATAATCTGCAACAGCTCAAGATTGACCCCGGAATCAAAATAAGCGCTGATTTGGGCGGCTTGTTCGGTTAAATGCTCAGCCGCCACATCGTCGCTGAGGATAACACAATGCGGGTTACCGACATCCACCAGGTATGCAGTTACCGTTGTTCCGGACAAGTTCAATGACTGCTTTTCATGACGATAAGGCTGTTGTAGCGTAATGGCCATGTGACCATCCTCGCCGGCATTCAGTTGTACCGGACCACCGGCACCGTGAATGGTGACAGGCATTGTCACTTCTTTATTCTTTAGATACAGAGCAATGGCACGCTGGCCGTTGCCACATTGTTCAGCCGGACGACCATCGGCATTAAAAAACCGGTAATGCAGACCGCCATGTTGTCGATATAAATAAATCAATTGATCAAAACCAACCCCAAAACGCCGATCAGACCACCTTTGTATGGACTCAGCCGGTGGCGGCAAGGTTAAACCGGCGGGTTGAGCATCGGCGTCAAGCAACATAAAATCATTGCCCAAGCCATGCATTTTTTCAAACTGGTAGGCGGGTTTTGACATGTTGACCTGTCATTGCATTATGATTAGCCTGGCTGACGGCGGCCTCATCCGGGTGATATAAATCACCTTTGTTGCCACAGCCTGTGGCTGACAGTAAAAATAGCAGCACAATGCCAAGTTGTCGGATTGTATTAAAACGGGTGTTTTCTGTGATAATGTTCATGGCTGTCTGTCTTCTCGATGGTCACAGGCTATAATAGAGCGCATCTTAATTTATGACAACCCAAAATATGCTCGAATACATTACCGCCAACACCGGCGACGACCCAGATTATGTCATTATTTGGCTGCATGGCTTAGGTGCCGATGGCCATGATTTTGAGCCGGTGGTGCCCCAGTTTACCGACCCCAAACACAGTTTTCGCTTTATTTTTCCGCATGCACCGGTGCAACCGGTGACCATCAACGGCGGTATGGCGATGCGGGCCTGGTATGACATCACCGCCATGGATATCCACCGACATGTGGACGAAGTCGGCATCAATCAGTCCGCCCGGCTGGTCAGGGAATTAATCGACCGGCAGTTAAAAGACGGCTTTAAATCTGAACAAATTGTGTTGGCAGGTTTTTCGCAAGGCGGTGCTTTGGCTTTGCATATGGCGCTCACCGGTCAACACAAGTTGGCTGCAGTTATCGCCTTAAGTTGCTATTTACCGGTACCCGGGATATTGAGCAAACAAAAGACTTTCAGTAATCAAGACACACCGTTTTTTATGGCCCACGGTCAGCATGACCCGGTGGTGCCTTATGCCCTGGGTGAACAGAGTAAGGATTTATTGATTAAAGCCGGGTTTAAAGTGACATGGCACCAATACCCCATTCAACACGGGGTCGATATGAATGAACTAAATGACATCAAGTCATTTTTACTGACCTTACCATGACCAATCAGCGTCGGGATGATTTATTGTCTTATGCACAACACCTGCAACACAACCATCCCGATATCCGCATTGATATCGTTGCACAAACCGATTCCACCCAAAGACAGGTTAAACCCAACAGTGTTTTCATTGCCGACAACCAACAATGCGGTGTGGGCCGCCGTGGCCATCACTGGCTCAGTCCGCCGGGTCAAGCCATCAGTTTGTCCTATCGGTTTTGCTTACCGCTTAAAGCCGCGGCATTGAGTGGTTTTCAGTTAACTGCGGCGCTGGCAGTGACCGCAACCATGCGCCACTTTGGAAAAACTCCACAACGCCTGCTGAAATGGCCCAATGACCTGTATTTTGAACAACAAAAATTCGGCGGTATTTTAATCAACCTCAGCCCCAACCCGGATCGTCAAAGCACCGAGGTAATTATCGGTATTGGTCTTAATTGGTCGCTCAGTGAAGAAATGTTGGCCGGAATTGACCAACCGGTGTGTAATATCCCGTTAGGCAACAAACCGCATCGCGGTGCCTTTATTGATCAATTGCTCACCCGTCTCAAACAATCCAATCAGCGGTTTTGCGAGGCCGGATTAAGGCCTTTTCTGAAAGCATGGTCAGAGCAAGACAGTCTGCACAACAGCCGCATCATATTAACCCACAATGAGCACACGCTTCAGGGTGATTATGCCGGATTGAGCCCGCGTGGCGAGTTACAAATCTTTGAAAAAGGCCAAATCCGCTGCTTTGGCAGTGGCGAAGTTAAGATCCGGCCATTATAATTTGGAGGCTTTCGTTTCAGTTTAAAACGCCCTGTCATTCGTTGGAGATTTTTACAGTCAATTATGCGCTATATATTCATTGCTTTGTTGTTGCTTAATATCGGCTTGTTTATTTGGCTGCAACGCTTTAGTGCACCACCTCAAAAAACCTTTACGGCGGTGGATGCAGGTACTCAGGGCCTGGTGCTGTTATCCGAACTTGATGATTCATCGGCGACTGAATCCGCCATTGACAGTTTTAACACCGAAGTTGAGATGCAAACCGATGAAGTCATTAATTTACGCTGTTATGTGGCCGGTCCTTACCGCGATGAAGCCAATGTGTTAACCGCCGCCGAAAATATTAAATCACAGGTGTTAAAATCCAACATCCGTCGCCTCACCACCACCCAGGAAGCCGGCTACTGGGTCTATATTCCGGCTTTACCGAGCCGTGCCGAAGCCTTGAAAAAAGGCCGGGAACTGGCCGCCGCCTTTGTCAAAGACTATTATGTGGTTACCTCCGGTAATAACGAAAACTCCATCTCGCTGGGCCTTTACCGCGAACCATTTAATGCCGACAACCGCGTCAACCAGCTTAAACAAAAAGGTTTTGCGGTAGAAAAGGAAACCCGTTTAGAGCAATGGCCTGAATTCTGGTTAGACTTTAGTCTGGGTGAAGACAGCGAATTTGACCCACAAACATTGCAAAACGAGGATATTGCGGTCAATGAAATCATCTGTCCCGGTCATAAAGACACGTGAATATTTTATGGTGCGACAGCAGTCATCCGACAGCCTATGACTTTAACACCCTAACACAACGCCCCATTGGCGGCACCGAATCCAGTTTGTTGCGCCTGGCCGGTTTGTTTGCGACTAAGGGGCATCATGTCACCGTTTTCCAACAAGCCCGACAACAAAAACAACAGCACAATGGGGTTGCTTTTATTGGGCCACAAGACATTGAACAGCTTCAGGACATCGATGTTATTGTGGTGTTAAGAAAAGACCGGCAATTAAAA
>CAZLAW010000128.1:0-5735 GCA_964557625.1 uncultured Marinicella sp. | reverse complement strand
ACGACGGCGGCATCAGCCACGACCAAACCCTCAGCTACGCCCCCAAAGCCGCCAACAACATGAAACAACTCATCGCCGGCTTTTTGGACCATTACTATACGTAAATCCATTTTTTTAATCACGACGTCTTCGGGCACCGACCCGGAGACCCAGTTCACGTAGTGAACAAAAGCGAAGCTTTTATTGAATTTGTTAGAGCGCAATTAAAACTCAATGCCTATCTGACATTAAAGATGGGTCTCCGGATCAAGTCCGAAGACGTCGGTGTAAATAACCGTAAGTCACATCTTCACTCTGCATATATGTTTAATAAAACTTTGAATCTTAAGGAAATTTATAAATCCGCCAGCGAATTCATTGAAACAAATAGTCGTTTTGGCTCCTCAGACATCACCTTGAAAAAATCAAACTGATTATAAAACCTTAAAGCGTCATCATTGAGAACATCCAGCACCAAACCCAGGGAAGGCAAGCCTGACTCATTCAAACGATAGGCATGTCGCAAGGCATAAACCAATGACTTTGATCCAATTGATTGACCCTGAAGTGATTTTGACACCGCCAATCGAGCCAGCAAGATAACCGGAATTGAATAATCAGGTAAAGAGGTTTTTACCGGTAACATTTGTTTGTAAACGGTGCTGTTTGCCAATGTATAATAAGCGCCTATTTGAAGCTTACCATTAATTTTTTCATCGGTTGGGAGCACAAACGTGGCATTTAATCGCTTTTTTTGGTGATTGACCGCAAATCTTGCCAAATACCTATTCATGGATTGCACACCGCAATCAAAAGACTTAATAGCATGCTTTGACTTATCTAAAGCAACATAGTGAGCCTCTAAACTCATTAAAATCCTTCACTATCTAAAGCTTTCGCGACATCGCGTAACTTCTTACCTGGTTCAACTGTTTCCTGAGTCATCGCCATAAACCGTTCAAACTCCTCATTGGTAAGCGAAATGTTGGTATGCTGTTCAATTTTTACAGGCGCATCAGCCAAAATAAGATCAGTTAAGTAATCACTGACTGATTGCCCCGAAATAGCCGTCACCCGCTCAACCAGTTTTTTAACATCCGGAAGAACCCGCGCTTCTAAACGTTCAGATTTTGTAGCCATATTTTTAAAAGCAAATTCAAAAAACCATATTGTACAACATTATGACGTACAAAAGAATATTAACTAATAAGTGTGAAGCTTTCATTTCTCTACAGAATCATCAGCCCCATTCGCACAAACCACCCCAATCCGTTAAAATACCTTTTTAATCACATTCGCTAAACCATGCTGCCCCAGGAAATCATCAAAAAAAAACGCGACGGCTTGACCTTATCGACCGAAGAACTGAATGAATTTGTTCGCGGTGTGACCGACGAATCCGTGACTGAAGCGCAAATTGCTGCTTTTGCCATGGCGGTGTATTTTCAGGACATGACATTTGACGAATGCCGGGATTTTACCTTTGCCATGCAGCATTCCGGCGACACCCTCGACTGGTCAGATTGTGATTTACACGGGCCCGTTTTAGATAAACACTCCACCGGTGGCGTCGGTGATAAGGTGTCTTTAATGCTGGCGCCGATACTGGCCGCCTGTGGTGCCCATGTGCCGATGATTTCCGGGCGAGGACTCGGTCACACTGGCGGTACGCTGGATAAACTCGAAGCCATCCCCGGTTATAACACCCACATCGACGTGGCTGAATTCAAACGCATCACCCGACAGGTCGGCTGCTCGATTATCGGCCAGACATCGAAGCTGGCACCGGCGGATAAACGCATCTACGCCACCCGCGACATCACCGCCACCGTTGATTGCATACCTTTAATCACTGCTTCGATTCTCTCGAAAAAACTCGCCTCAGGACTCGATGCCCTGATTATGGATGTGAAATGCGGCAATGGTGCGTTTGCCAATAATCCGGAGATGGCCCGCGCATTGGCCAAAAACATCGTTAAGGTCTCACCCATCCCAACCCGCGCTTTAATCACCGATATGAATCAGGTCCTCGGCCACTCCGCCGGAAATGCCGTGGAAATCCGGGAAACCATTGACTACCTCACCGGTGATCACGTCGATGTCCGATTACATGAACTGGTGAAACGCCTGGCGGCTGAATTACTCCTGATGGGCGATATTGAATCAGACCTCAATACCGCTTTGAATAAAGTCCAAACCGTCCTCGATAATGGCCAGGCCGCCGAAAAATTCAGCTTTATGACCTCGGTTCACGGCGGCCCTGCGGACTTACTCGATAAACCAGAAGACTACCTGGAACGCGCCCCAATCATCGAACCCGTGTTCGTACCTGAAGCCGGTACCCTCACCGCCACCGCCTGTCGCGACATCGGCCTGATCGTGGTCGAACTCGGCGGCGGCCGCCGAAAATCCGCCGACCAGGTTAACCACAGCGTCGGACTCACCCAAATCGCTCCCTTGGGTGCCCAATTAGACAATCAAACACCCCTGTGTTTAATTCACGCTGTCAACAAAGAAGATTTTGACCGTGCCAAAGCGCAGTTATTGAACGCGGTGACAGTCAGTGATGAAACAATTGAAACGGGACAATCAATTATTACCGAGGTGATTTAACGGCACCTATTGTCGTCTATATAAATAACCACGTTCATTTTCTAGTATCAAAGTAAAGCGCTCGGAATTTTTAATGGTTTGGTGCACTTTAACAAACCGTTCATAACTTTTATCGATCAACAACAGTCTGACGTTCATTTCCTGCATAATGCGGCGCAGACGCTCATCATCGGTCGCTTTTTTTGAGAACTCGACCATATTGGCCGCACCAAAAAAATCACCCTTGACATCATGTTCAAAGTAATGAGCCACATAAGGAAAACCGAGTTTCATGGTCGCCTCTCCGGACTGTTGGTTGGCGGCATTAACCAACTGGTATTCAGGATTCTTCTGCAGCATGACCTGCCATTCATGCTGACTGTCCGGCACCATGTCTTTGCTGATAACCTTATAATGATATTTAAGCGCAGAATAGGCGCAAATAAACACCACCACCAAGCCCAGAATATGCTGACCTCTGTCTGTAATTGACCATTTCAGTCGTTTCGGTCTGGGAATAAGTTTGAGTAAATATTGAATCAAACGAACCACGAAATAAGCCGTCAACAGGCTTAAAAAAGGCATGGCAAAAATCAGATAGCGCATAATCTGACTCGAATAAAACCAAAAAACCACATGAAGTAACACAAACAATGAAAATTGCCTGACCACACCCGGTTTACATAAACCCAGCAACGCCAGCGGCATCGATAAAGCAAACAAGGCATTTAACGGGCCAATCCGGACAAAGGTGTCTTGCCAGATTAACCATGGAAGTTTAACCAAATTATGCCAATTTCTCTCCACCCCATGAACACTGAACAGGTCATTGTTCTGATGCACCATATCCAAGGGAGTCCATAACCAATAACCAAAAAATGCCTGACCGAACGGATGAATCGGATTACCGCTAATCAGCCAGCTTCTGATATACCACGGACTGGCAACAACCAACACCATTAACACACAAGTCGCCCATTGTTTTTTATTTTGTGTAATCAAAAACAACCACGCTAAAATGCTCGGCACCACCAACAAACCCAGGTACTTTGTGCCCATGGCCACACCCAGAAAAATAACCAGCAACGATAAATAATGCTTGTCACCCTGCTTTTGATAGTACAGCAAAGCAAATACAGCTGCCAGAATAAACAAGCCAAATCCAACATCAATATAAGCCATGGTCATGATATTTAGAATTAACTGACTGCTGATAAACAGCCAGGCCGCCACCGTGGCCACCACAGTATCAAAGAACACCAGACCAACAGAATAAATCCCTGTCACCATTAAAAAACCCGCATATAAAGAAAACATGCGGGCCAGGATTTCACCCTCAAATAAAAAACCCAGTGTAAATAACAGATTAAAATTTAAGGTATTCAGCGGATACCTGAGATAAGGTTCAAGCACCAATCCACCGGCTTCGGCGAATGATTTTGCATAAGGTAAATGATAGGACAAGGCATCGGCACCGCTTTCCGGTAAGAACACCCGGATGGCAACGCTCAACCAAAACGCCAACAAGATAGCCACCAGCGCATAATGCTTTTTAACGACCACGCCATCCCATTGCAGACGAAAAACCGATGGCCTGACAACCAGCGCGACAATAATCGGTGCCAACACCACAACCAGAACAGAAACCACTGTTAACCCATTCAATAAAGCCAGCACAAACAGAACTGAAAGGGTATAGCACATGCCCATAACAGAATTGAGAAAAAACAAACCTGTTTGTTTTTGGATACCCAGCAGCCATTCATTGATGACTTGACCAATCAGGTAAAAACAACTGCTAAAAAATAAAAACCAGGCAAGCGGTATTAAAAAAAACAACACGTCCTGCATCAGTCCCGCTCAGCAAACACAAAATTTTTCAGAATGAAAAAATTAATACAAAAGGTGATTAATTCCGCCGACGGCTTAGCCCAAACCGGATGCCATCGCCCGTAATCAACAAACAAATACAACAACGCAGCAGACAGCAACAGCGAAACCAATGCCGTCAAAAGATACTTAAATCCGGTCGAAACCATTGAGCCTTCATGATTAAAAACAAAGCGCTTATTGGCCATGTAATTAAAGCCCGAACTGACGATTCTGGAGATAATATGGGCATTCAGAAAATAACTGTCCGCCAACAATGTCAACACCAGGAACAAACCGTAATCCAGTAAAAACGACAGCACCCCGACACCGGCAAACAGCAAAAACGAACTCAGCACCCGCACCGAATCTTGTATCGGCTTAAATTTTGAATTGCGGTTGTCATCGATATAAATGGTTTTTATCGGCACCTGCTCAAGGTGCTCACATTCCTTCGCCGCCAGAAACAACATCTTCATTTCTGTTTCGTACCGCCCGGGCTTACACTGATCGAGAAATTGTTTAATAAATGATTTGGACAAGGCCCGATACCCCGACTGGGTATCGATTAATTTTTTACCCGTGATGAGCTTAAAGGCCCAGGACATGGTCATATTGCCGATTTTACTTTTCAACGGCATGTTACCGATTTGCTGCCGGGTCCCGATAATAAACGGACTGCCTGTTTGCGCTATTTTATCTTTAAACAACTGAATCTCCGCCGGATCATGCTGACCATCACTGTCCAGCATGATGACATAATCGACATCCTGCTTTAAGGCCTGAATCAAGCCCGATTGCAAAGCAAAACCCTTCCCGAAATTCCCCAGATGACAAATTAAACTGATTTTATCCGACGACGCGTTCAGACGATTCAGAATCTCCGTATTCTCAGCATCACACCCATCATTCACAAGAATCACATGATCCACTTCCTTCAGCGTCCGACGCACCACATCAACCACCACCTCACCTGGATTATAAGCCGGAATAAGCGCTGCCAAAGTCATCACATCAATAAAAAATAAATTTCCAAAGCGAAGATTTTAACCGATTTAGAACCCACAGGTGCTCGTTTTCCTCTAGACCCCATAAACAACACGCCTGCCACAAAAACACCCCATCCACATGCCAAACATAATCCAGTCATTCTCGGACACCGATCCGAGAATCTCAGCACGTTGAGGAATAACCTAAAACCATTGTAATACTTGTGTGGCCTACACCGAGAACTCCACCAGGTAGTGTTCAAAATTCTGTGTCATTTTCAAACCTGTTAAACTATGAGAATGACT
>CAZLAW010000127.1:1252-5884 GCA_964557625.1 uncultured Marinicella sp. | reverse complement strand
CAATGGCCACAGCATATAACGCTTTTTAGTGGCTTCGGGTAAAGACTCACTGGTTGTGGTCACCCTACAGTTTGCTTCCATGGTTTTTAGTGGACCGTGCACGCGGGCACTGATGACGGTATAAAAAACCAGAATCAAAGCAATAATGGCATAAAAATTAAAACCGATGCTGCTGACCATCACCGCCACCGGATCGGCAACCTGAGTCTCCTGAACATAACCTAATATCGCCGCACCCCAGCCATTAAGTAGAATCAAGACACTGATGGGCGCACAGGTGGCATCAATAATATAGGCCAGCCGTAAGCGACTCATTTTAAAACGATCAAACAATGCTTGTGATGAAAGCCCCGCAGTCAGTACACTCATATTGGTGTCGATAAAAATGCTGCTACCCAACAGTGCCGGCAATAATCCGGCTTTGCGTTGATTATTGACCCAACGCTTTCGGGTCAGCCAATCCACAAAAGCCGTTACACCACCTGAAATTTTGATCAGCTGGATCAAGCCGCCAATCAATAAACTGAATAAAAGAATACGGGTGTTATAGGCGCTGCCAAAGACACCGACAATTCGTTCCACGGTATCGGTAAAGGCAAACACCGGATTGCCACCGACTAAAATGAGCGACGCGGTAAAAATCGCCAGAAGCAATGCAATCGTGACTTCACGACGCCAAATGGCATAAATAATCGCCACCAACGGCGGTAAAATACTTAACCAACCCATATTGTTTGACCTGTGGGAATAATCATTGGATTAGTTTAAAGGAAATCACCGTTAAATGGTCAATCCCGGGATAAATTTCCGCAATCAATTTTTTCAGGGCAGTCAACGACATCGCCTCTCGCTCGGCATGGGACTCATTCAAATCCTGAAAATCAATGGCCTCAACAGCAGTAATTTCAATCTCAGCAACACGCTCACCATTCGAATCACGTAACACATCCAGCCGCGACCCGGGCTTATATCGGTACCCGGATGCACTGCGAATGGTGATGGTTTTATCACCACCTAAAATAGCCGGTATCAAATTATCGTAAAAACGGATTGAGTGAGACATTCTTATATTATTATCACATAGCCATATATTTACAAGTCGTCCCCGGTAGCGATAAAACATACCTTGTCGATTTCCTAATACGGAACAGATATAAATAATCTGCCGTAGACTGAGCCCGTCGAAGTCGCTGTTTAAAACCTGTTTTAAGGAACAAGCAAAAGCATTATTAATATCAAATTCTGTTTGTGGTAATCTTAGTGTTTAACCCCATTCAATGATATAAATTCAGAGTAACCATGGCAAAAACCGGCAACAAACGACTTAAAACCATTTACCAGATGCTCAGCAACGACGACGATACCCGCGCTTGTCTGCAAATCCCTGAAAACGCTTGTCGTGCACAACCCGTGAATTATCTACTGTTCTTACTGGCGGTGGGTTGCTCACAGATCAGTGACAAACTGGCCAGCACCAAACTGGTTTTACCGTGGTTATTTTCAACAGCGGGTATCCCGAGTTTTTTCAGCGGTTTATTGGTGCCCATTCGCGAATCGGGCTCCATGCTACCACAGCTGTATATTGGCGCCTGGGTGCGTCAATTTCCACGGCGTAAATGGTTTTTGGTGGCCAGTACCCTAGCTCAGGCCTTGTGTTTATTGAGTATCATTCCGGTGGCGCTGTGGATGCAGGGATCTGCCGC
Organism: uncultured Marinicella sp.; assembly: GCA_964557625.1. Classification (GTDB taxonomy): domain Bacteria; phylum Pseudomonadota; class Gammaproteobacteria; order Xanthomonadales; family Marinicellaceae; genus Marinicella. Next base: position 4,181 of record CAZLAW010000127.1, on the reverse strand, counting down.
CGGCTGGACAGTCATCGGCATTATCTCTCTATTCAGTCTGGCACGCAGTTTTTCATCGGTGGCGTCCAAAGATGTGCTGGGTAAAACCGTGGATAAACAAAAACGCGGCCAGGTCAGTGGTTATGCCGCGACCATTGCGGGTATCACCGGCATCGTTGTCGGTCTGAGCCTGGCCTGGGGTTTGACCATGGATGAGGTTCATATCTTATGGTTATTGGTGGCGGCCGCAGGCACATTCAGTCTATCCGCCCTACTTTATGGAATGATTAATGAATATAAAGGCGCCACTGATGGCGCCCGCAGTGGTCGTCATGAATTTAAGCGGGCCATTGATTTAATGAAAAACGATGTCCCCTTTCGTCATTTTGTTATAACCCGTGCCCTGATGCTGAGCTCAGCTTTGACCACGCCTTATATTGTGATACTGGCAGAACAAAGTCATTCAAGCTGGTTTGGCCTGGGTATTTTTCTCGCGCTTTCAGGCCTGGCCAGTGCCCTCAGCAGTGTTTTCTGGGGGAATCAATCTGACCACAACAGCCGTGGTGTACTCACTTACACCGCCGTGATAACCACATTTATATGCCTGTCTGCTGCCGGCATTAACTGGCTGCCCGAGTCCAGCCATGCTTATCTCTACGGTTTTTTGTTTTTTGCTTTGTCGGTAACCCATCAAGGCGTGCGTCTGGCCCGCAAAACCTATGTAGTGGATTTAGCCGAAGGTAATCAGCGCACCACTTATGTCACGGTCAGCAACACCATTATGGGGGTTTTATTATTGGTGGTCGGGATTATCAGCGCCTTACTGTCGCAACTGTCAATAACAGTGGCTCTGCTGTTTTTTGCCGCCATCAGTTTACTGGCGGCGGTGATGTCAAGAACCATGAAACAGGTTTAATTTAATAAATATAGAATTAATTCCTGAGCCTTCTGATCGGACAATAAACCCATATGTGAAACGCCAGGCATTTCAAACTGATGGTCTTTATCGAGGTTCAGCTGACGAGATTTTTTACGGTGATGACCCAAAGCCGAAGCCACGGACACCAAACCATCCCCAACAAGCTGCCCGGCTAAATGTGCCTGCTTTTTTTGCAAAAGCCCCGCAATGGCATAGGTTTTTATGTGCTTTGGTAAGGCGAAAACCCGACCACCTGTGTTAATCCGACCGCTGTTTAAATCCTGAATACCCTGACTGCGACGCCCGGTCAACTTCACAAAAGGCCGACTATATGGACTGATATTCATCAAGTACTGCCCCAACGCCCCGGTCTTTTCCAGGTAAGCACCCTGATGCGGTGTGCCTAAAAAGATAAGATTATCAACCCGTGCAGGCCAATAATAAGCCGCTTGTTGCGTGGCATGTAAAGCACTTCGAATAACTAAACCGCCCATACTGTGGGCCAGAACATCAGTGCGTTGACCGGCCGGTAGTTGTTGACTGATTTTTTCCAGATATTCGCTTAACTGACGACCGTTTTCATGGATTGCCAGACCACTGTTATAACGCAGATATGAAGGCGCATGATGGGCTAAACCCGCCAACATTTCGCCATGTCTTCCCGGTGCTTGCCAACATTGCTCGTTCAGACACAAACCATGCACCATCAACAGAGGTTTCTTTTTTGTGTCAGACCACTGTTCTGCGGCTTGCTGAAGTGTACATTCATATTGACCATTCACCATCGCCATGGGCAGCGCCAGAGGATTATCGGTGTCCACTAAATGATCACCCAAAACGCCATTCAACATCGATAACCACCGCATCCGGCGCTGATTCTCCGCCACTTCGGACAATAATGGCGACACCTGTCGAATCACCCAGTCGGCGCTTTGAAAACTGGTGTTGGCCACAAAACGGACGCTGCGATAAATAAAACCGGTCAGACCATTTGTTTGTTGATTTTTATTGAGAAAACCACCGATACTCAGGATATTTTGGTGCAAAGACTCGGTGATCTCTGTCACGCCTACAAAGCCCTCACGACTTAATTGATTAAGCCCGCTTAAGTCATCGGCCAAGGTATTGGGTTTCGACATATCACTCCACGTCTGAAGGTTGATAACGATAATGCCCGGTGATGGAATAATCGAATAATATATCTTCCAATTGCGGCCCGGCACCCATATTGTGAAAAATTAACGGCTGCCCGGAATCCGCATTAAGCCGATCAGTTACAATCCCAATATGCGGTAAATTACCGGGTAGCATCCAGGTCACTAAATCACCCGGTAAATAATTTCTGGCGGATTGGCTTATAGGCAAAGACTCACCATGCCGTTCAAAGAAGACTTGCAAATTCGGCACCCGCCGGTGATCAATATTCCGATCGGTGCGATTTAAACCCCAAATTCGTTTAGATGGATAGGCATCAAAGTGAGCTTTCATATCCTCATGCACCAAAACCTGTAAGTCCACTCCCAAAGTCCGGTAACTGCGAATCACCACATCCGTACACACCCCCATATCCGCCGGTACATCACCACCGGGATAATCAATGGAAAAATAAGCGCCATCATAACGAACAGAATGATTGGTACGATCAATGGCTGCATCAGACAGATTTTGAGCAAAATCCTGCGCGCTGGTCAGCTGAAAAAACAAAACCAAGGTTATTGTCAGTAATTTACGCATGCTTTGTGTCCACTAATGTCACGCTATATTTATAACCATAGACAACAACAATGTGAATTTTGTTGTTATTGAGATCAATTATTTAATAATTATAATTGAAATAAACCATCCATACCTGCAATAAATTCCCGCTTGCCGCCAAACGACGGGTGACGAATACATGAAATTTCTCTATTGGGAAACGCTTTTTGCCCGGCCAGCTGACCTTTGCGGCCAATACCGGCAATCAGCGGTGGCTGAAAAATATCGGCCAATTGTTTCAGGTAGCGACTGCCCTGCTCAACTTCTTTGTTCGTA
>CAZLAW010000127.1:0-1242 GCA_964557625.1 uncultured Marinicella sp. | reverse complement strand
GAGCGCGAGGGTGGGTGCGCGGTTGGTTTTGGGTCGGCGGGCTTGATAAGGATGAAACGGAAAGGCGTTCCAGAATAAGGGTGTATGTTGCCGTACTGCCAGGTATTCCCAGACCATGGTAGCGGTATTTTCTGATTCCCGCGTGCTGAGGATTAATTTTGATTGTAATTCATTCAATAACGGGTGATTAAATCGGCTAAAAATATCGCCACAGCTAAACGGAATTCCGGTCAGGCGTCCGCCTTTAAAACCCAAGGCTTCACCCACCAACAGCACCGGCCGGCTGTTTAGCCGCTGAACGGCCCTTAAATAGTGGTACAAATTCGCCACTAACTCAGGAATTTTATACGGGTTAAAGGTCTGAGGTCGATCACCGCGCCGGGCTAATTGATTAACGAATTGTGTGAGCTCATCCATTTCATGTAGTCTATCCCATTGAATGGTTTAAATCACCCTAAAATCTGCGGATTAAGCTGCCACACAGCGTAATTAAGAAAGCCCGCAAAGCTCACCCACAACACATAAGGTACCAGCAAGATCCCTGCCAGTGTTTTAACCCGCCAGAATGCCACCAGGGTGGCAATAATCAACAGCCATAAAACAACCAGATCAATCAGCGCATAAGCACCGAGGTGCCAGGCGAAAAATAACCAGCTCCATAAGGCATTAACCACCAATTGCACCAGATATAATGTTAACGCGGTTTTGTTTTTGCGAAAACCACCTTCACGCCACACCAGCCAGGCAGCAATGCCCATCAAAGCAAATAAGGTTGTCCATACCGGACCAAACACCGAACCCGGTGGCGCCCAGCCCGGTTGGGTTAACTCTGCATAAAACGATTGCGCTTGTATGGAAGCCACGGCACCGATCGCTGATGCCGCAAAGCTGACCAGTAGCCCGCCAATCGGGCCAAAAAATTGTTTCTGATTAGAAAATACTGTCATAAATCACCTTAACGTTTTGATGCTTTATTGTATCGGGTCTTACATTCTAAAAACCGTGAAAATCAGGGCAAAATAGTTGATTACAGAAACAATTTTACGAAATCAGATAAGCATTTAGGTATTCATTTTTTTGTTAATTTATTGTAACCGCAGGGCTTGTCCCTGCCATGTCCCGCATCCGTGTTTAACAGGTAGTTATCATGTCATGAAAATTTTAGGTCATAATTTATTTCTCAGTCTGATTTATTGCAGTTCTGCTCTGTGTCCACTGTGTCTCTGTGGTTGTCTTTTATAT
>CAZLAW010000126.1:0-5905 GCA_964557625.1 uncultured Marinicella sp. | reverse complement strand
TTATGCGGTTGGGATTTGCTGCCCGCAGTGCCTATATCTCAGTGTACATTATGCCGGGTTTGGCGCCCTTTGAAGAACTCTTGAAGAAACTCGGTCCTCACAAAAAAGGTAAGTCTTGTTTAAACCTAAAACGCCTGGCTGATATCGATGAAACTGTATTGCAGCAGATTGTATCGGACTCTTTGGTTATAATGGCGCAAAAATACCCACCTGATAGTTAATCTATGAACAATTACCCATTCCAGTTCTGGCCGGCCAAAGAAAAAAACAATAACCGCCGCCAGGCCATTTACTTTGCCCATGCCAACGCCTATCCACCGGCCAGTTATCAAGCCATTATTGATGGTTTGCGTGAGCTTGCACCGGTGATTAGTTATTTACAACGACCTTTATGGCCCGAGCCGCCGGCACCGGACACCGTGACTACCTGGTATGATTTTGCCGATGATGTGATGGCTTTTTTTGAACAGGAAAAGATATCCAATGTATTGGCCGTGGGGCATTCCATGGGTGCGGTGTCGGCCTTCCTGGCCGCCACCCAGCGGCCTGACTTGTTTAAAGCGCTGGTGATGATTGAACCGGTGGTGTTTAGCCGGGGTTTTTGCCTGTTAAACCGAATTTTTCCGAGGTTTATTCGTGAACAGGTGCCGATTATTAAAAAAACCCTGCATCGACCGGATCAATGGCCGAGTTTACAAGCTGCTTTTGATTTTCACCGCCGTACCAGAGCCTTTAAGCGGGTTGATGATGAACAATTGTGGCAGTATATTAAAGCCGGGGTTAAAGCCGATGACACGGGCACGTTTCGACTGGCTTTTGATAAACACTGGGAAGCGCATATCTATCAGACGGTAACGCCTTTCAGAAATCAACTGATGCAAAGCACCTTACCGGTTCTGGCGTTGCGTGGTGCTGAGACCGACACCATTCCGGCGGCTTTCTGGCAGCGCTGGCACCGCAATAAAAACCACCAACTCATCGAAATCCCCGACAGCAGTCATTTACTGCCCTTAGAAAGACCTGAACAGGTGCTTTCCCATGTGATACCCTTTATAGAACAGCAAAGAACAGAAACGCTCAGATAACATCATGAACACTGCGCTGAAAACTCAAACTGCCACACCGGATATTTTACTGACCACCTTAAACAGTAAATACATCCATGCCGCCTTTGGTTTGCGTTATCTGATGGCCAATTTGGGCGAGCTACAGTCACAGGCACAATTACTGGAATTCACCATTCATGACCGGCCGATTGATATGGTTGAAAAAATCATCCAAAGCGGTGCCAGAATTGTCGGTTTCAGTGTGTATATCTGGAATGTCACCGAAACCAATGAAGTGGTGCAGCTGTTAAAAACGGCTCAGCCGGACATCACCGTGGTGTTAGGCGGCCCCGAAGTCAGCCATGTACCTGATCAACCACTGGTGGTGTCCTGGGCAGACTATGTCATTAAAGGGCCGGGTGAACGCAGTTTCAGAAAGCTCTGCGAATCTCTGTTAAACCAAGAAAAACCTGCCCATCCTGTCATCCAGGGCGAAAGCGTGCCTTTAGAACAGCTGATTATGCCCTATGACTGGTACAGCGAAGAGGATTTAAAAAACCGCATTATCTATGTGGAAGCTTCACGCGGTTGTCCTTTTAAGTGCCAGTTTTGCTTATCGGCTTTAGATAAAACCGCTAAAGCCTTTACCTTAGACCGCTTCCTGGCTGAAATGGATCGCTTGTACCAACAAGGCGCGCGAAACTTTAAATTTATCGATCGCACCTTTAACCTGAAAATTGCCGATGCGGTCAAAATTATGGAATTTTTTTTAGCGCGCATGGACGATGATTTAACCGTACATTTTGAAGTGATTCCCGATCGCTTACCGGAGAAACTTAAAGACGTTATTGTGAAATTCCCGCCCCACAGTTTACAGTTTGAAGTGGGGGTACAAACATTTGATCCAAAAGTCCAACAATTGATTCAACGACGCCAGGATAACGAGCGCTCAAAAGACAATATTCGCTGGATTTGTGAGCACAGCCGCGCCCATATGCATGCTGATTTAATTTTTGGTTTACCCGGTGATACCCTGACAAGTTTTGGTGACAGTTTTAACCAGTTATATGCCCTCAATCCGCAGGAAATTCAGGTCGGCATATTAAAACGCCTGCGCGGTGCGCCGATTAATTCGCTGACTCAGGAATACAAGATGGTGTATTCACCGTTGCCACCTTACACCGTTCTGCATACCCGTGATATCAGTTTTGAAGACTTACAGCGGGTGGGGCGCTTTGCCCGATACTGGGATATTTTCGCTAATTCCGGTCGTTTTCAGAACACCCTGCCGCTGTTGCTTAAAGACGATGCGTTTAAACACTTTATGGCCTTTTCAGACACCCTGTTTAGGGTCGAACAGAGCACCTGGAAAATTTCCCAGCGCCGCCAGTTTGTTTTAATGTATCGATTATTATGTGACTATTTTAATGTTCAGGAAACAGGCTTAATGGCCGCATTACAGGCTGACTTTGACCAAACCGGTGAAAAGGGCCTACTGGATGTCTTATTGAAACAAAATAAACAAGACAAAAGCTTTGTCGCCAACAAGCGCCAGCAACAGCATGGCTGACCGGACTCCGGTTGAGACCATTCAATGGCGAGGTGTTAAGGTACAGGTTAAGCGAGAAGACCTTAATCACCCGATTGTTCAGGGTAATAAATTACATAAACTAAAACACAACCTAATCGTGGCCGGCCGGCAACAGGCGAAAACACTGGTTACCTTTGGTGGCGCTTACTCGAATCATCTGCTGGCCACCGCTTACGCCGCACAGAAGTCCGGTTTTAAGTCGCTTGGTATCGTCCGGGGTAATGAATTAAAACACGCCGAAGAGAACTGGTCAGATACGTTGAAACACTGCCGTCAATTCGGCATGCAGCTTGAATTTGTCCGTCGTGCAGATTACCGATTAAAACAACACAGTAAAGTGGTTCAGACTTTATTGAATGGTTTGGATTCGACGTTTGTGATTCCCGAAGGTGGCAGCAATACCGCGGCTGTACAAGGCGTGGCCGAATGGCTGAAGACCATCAGGACACAATTAAATAAAGCCCCAACCCATATTTTTTGCCCGGTGGGCACCGGTGGCACACTGGCGGGGATTATTGTAGGATGCGCCCATAATCAGTGGCGCTGTCAAGTTATCGGTATCAGTGTATTAAAAAGTTTACACAGTGTAAAGTATGATATTAATCAATGGCTTAGCGTCTGCAATCAAGTACTAAAACCTCCGGGATGGCAGATAAACCATGAATTTCACGGTGGCGGCTATGCTAAATTAACCCTGGATATGAAACAGTTTGGGACTCGTTTTAAGACACAACACGGAATAAGTCTGGACAAAATCTATAATATAAAATCATTCTATGCCCTGGACACACTGATTCAACAGGCTGTGATTAAACCGGGTGATCGACCGTTGATTATACACACCGGAGGCCTACAGGGTGGTACCCTATGACTTATGGCATTTTAAAGAATGAATAGAAAATGCTAACATAATAAGTATTTGAGGTGAAATGAAACTATGAATACAGAGGTAACCCCACAAGGTGATGTCAGCACCGTTCGTTTAATTTATATTCTTTATCTGGTCAGTTTTATTGCCGGTATCACCGCCATCATCGGTGTGGTCATGGCTTATGTGAATAAAGACGATGCGGCTGAGTGGTTACAAAGTCATTACCAATTTATTATCCATACCTTCTGGAAAGCCCTGGTCATGTCACTCATCAGCATGGTGCTGATGATGGTTTTTATCGGCTTTATTCTGATTGTTCTGGTGATGCTGTGGATTATCGTTCGCTGTGTCAAAGGTCTGAAATATGTTGACCAGCGTCAGGCTCATCCGGATCCCACCGGTTGGGGCTTCTAATCCTTTGACTTCGGTTGTTTTTTAAAATGAGCAACACCACCGAGACCATGGGTATAGACCAAATGTCCGCCCAGGTAGGAGGTATAAATTAATAACACAAAGCCCACAGCAGAAGTCAGTAATGACCACAATAACAGCTGACTTGTCAGCATGGTCGGCAGTAACGCCCGGAAGCTAAAGGCAGCAAACAACGCCAGCGCCCAGTACATGTGTTGTTCAATCCGTCGGGCGTTGGCTTGTTCCGGTTTCTGTCGTAAATAATCCATTAAACCGGCGGCCATGGCAATGACCGCCATAATACACGATGATACCACCACGAACTGGGTCAAATCAGCCCATTGCACACCATAGATATACTGATACATATCCAGAAAAAAAGTCACCGTCCAGCCAACAATGGGAAAATGAACAATCATCGGGTGTATCGGATGCTTCATAGTGTGAAAAATCCAGCCAATAAGATTAAAAAGGCAGTCACCGCTAATCCGGCATGAATAATCACCACCGCTTTGGGGGTGGGGATTTTACGCCAGTGAAAAGACGCCAGATAGGAACCCCCGATGGCGGCCACCACAAATAAGCCCAAAGCAGCTGATAATTGTGCCGCCCATTCATGGCTGGCTGCAGCTACCAGTAAAATAATAATGCCTGTGGCGCCTAATAAAGCGTGCAACACCGATAATGCCCAGGGCGCTGTTTTGCCGCGCAATACGGAAGACGCCAGGATCAGACCGCCTAAAGCCGCGATGCCAAAGATAATTAATGCATATAAAATCATAGTAACCCCAAATTGTTTTAAGTGGCCTTAGAATAGCACTATAAATAAACTTATGCAACTATAAAGTATAATAAGTAAAATTATGATAGAATAACCCCATGATGAATTTTGACCGCCTTAACAACAGACAACAGCAAATACTGCGGCATTTGCTGTATAGTGAAATCGCTGTCACCATGGAACAGTTGGTTGATACAATCGGTATATCCCGCGCTGCTTTAGGCAAACATATGGATGTGCTGATCTCGTATCAGCTGGTCAAAACTGATTTACAAGACAGCACCGGCGGTCGGCCTTCGCGGGTTTTTACCCTGACTGAAAGTGGTCGGGCAATTTTTCCAAAGCAATATCATTTATTTTCCCGGGCTTTAATGTCTGCCATCAGTGAAAAATTAGATGATGACAGCATCACTGAGATTCTGACTGACATGGGGACTCAACTGGCCGACCAGTTACAACCTGAAATGAGATCTGATCAGGATAAAATGCAGGCGGTCAGAACGATTATGGCTCAATTAGGTTATGAAACGGTGGAGCCTGAAAACGTGGCTGAACAAAACAGCATAATTGCTAAAAACTGTGTTTTTCATGATTTGGCCAGCAATGATGAGCGCGTTTGTCAGTTGGATATTTCATTAATCAGCACCTTGTTGGGTGAACCGGTTTACCTTAAAGAGTGCATGGCCAAAGGTGGGAAACACTGTCATTTCTGTCCATCCAATTCGAGTTAATTATGGAAAGTACTTTACGCCTTGATAGCCCCATCGGACCTCTATTCTTACATGCAAAAGACAATGGTTTAAGCCGTGTGTCTTTTTCCCCACTGGTTAAACATTATCCAAAACAAACCCAACATCCAATCTTACGGCAGACAAGTGAGCAATTAGTGAATTATTTTGACCACGGAACCCACTCTTTTGATGTGCCGTTAATATTAACCGGTACGGATTTTCAAAACCGGGTGTGGCGAGCTTTAACCACCATACCTTTTGGTCAGACCCAAAGCTATGGTCAGATTGCCCAACAGATTAAGCATCCCAAAGCCGCCCGGGCGGTCGGCTTGGCCAACAATAAAAACCCGATTGTCATAATTGTTCCTTGTCATCGGGTGATTGGCGCTTCAGGAAAAATGGTGGGCTATGGTGGTGGCTTACCTATTAAAGAATGGTTGCTTAAGCATGAACAAGCTTTAAGTTGATATTTAG
>CAZLAW010000125.1:0-5958 GCA_964557625.1 uncultured Marinicella sp. | reverse complement strand
TCAGATTTTCGATAACAAACCAAAATCTATGAATAATTCAAAGGTCTCTATTAAAAACTTAAACTTGATAAACTTAATATTTTGTGTGATTGGCTTACTGATTGCTTATAGCATTAATTTTGATTTATAACTCAATTTCATTTGCGGAGATAAACTTGAAGAAGAATTAAATCTTAATGTTAGGTACGATTTTCAATGGCTTTCACGATTTCTGATTTGGTTGCATGTTGGGCTTCGCTTCGCTCAGCGCCAACCTACCGGACTAATGCAAAAATTGAAACCTTAACAATTAAATTGTTCTAAGAAAGCTTCGCTTTTGTTTGATGTGCAAATTGGGTGGCTTAAAGGACGTAAGTCTGCAGCGATAGCAGGCAGATATTGTTCCAGACAATATTTGCATTCCTTACATCCTTGTAAATCGACGCGATAGCTGCATCCGGGTCGAGCCCGAATACGTCGATTGGTTGGAAGGGTAATTTCAAAATTAATACTTAGCCCGTGGTGCATTTAGGACAGAACCCAACAAGTATTGTCATATCGACCGAGCGAAGCGAGTGGAGATATCTCCTAACAATGGAGATATCCGATAAAATTGGGGAGATTCCTCCATGCGCTTCGCTTAGTCGGAATGACATGACACTTTTAGTTGCTGAAAGCAATCTTGAGAACCAATTCTCATTCCAAATGCACCACGGGTAATATTTACAATCTGTCCAAATAACCCTCACCACCCAATTGCTTTACTTGCTGCTCGATCCAGCGGGCGCGTTGTTGCATGTAATCGGAGGGCGGTTGGATGGTGTACCTTTTGGGTGCGGGTAAACGGGCGGCTAACAAGGCGGATTGGTGGGGGCTGAGTGAATCGGCCGAAACGCCAAAAATGTTTTGGGCGGCGGCTTCGGCGCCGTAGATGCCGTCACCAAATTCGGCCACATTTAAATACAATTCAAGTATACGGCGCTTGGGAATCATGACTTCGATGGCGCCGGTGAAATAGACTTCGAGGCCTTTGCGCACCCAGCTGCGGCCGGGCCATAAATAGAGGTTTTTGGCCAGTTGCTGGCTGATGGTGCTGGCGCCGCGCATTTTTTCGCCGTTTTGGCGGTCTTCCAGGACTTGTTCAATGGCGGCCAGGTCAAAGCCACAATGATTGGCAAATTTTTGGTCTTCCGAGGCAATCACGGACATGGCCAATGACGGTGCTATGTATGAAATGTCGCGCCAATCATATTTAATTTCAATGCGATCGTATTCCTGGCTGTATAGGCGCTGCAGCATAAAAGCGGTGGTGGGCGGGTTAAACCAACGCATGGCGAGCACCAATGACAGCGTGATAAAAAACCAAAGCAGAATAAGCCTGATTAGCCAGCGCCTGATGGTTGAGAATAAACTGCGTTTCTTGGTTTTTGTCATTGTTTCTTTTTAAACTGCTTTTCAATCATTTTAAATGATTCGGTTTATTTGAGTCTAATCTGAAAGTCGCTGGATGCCGTCTTGCGACGGCAAGTGTTTTTTTTTAGCTCATATATAAAGAGACTGGATGCGGTCCTGCGACGGCAAGGGGTTATGTTTGCATTTGGATTGAACAGTAACCGCCATTAAAGTAAATCATGTTCCCGGCAAAAGTCTTCAAATGATGCGATTAATTTTGCCACATCGACATCCGGTGAAATGGAGACCCGGACCACGTAGTCTTTGTCTTCTTCTTTGGTGGTGCCCTGGGTTGAGGTGGCTGGGATGGTCCAGTAGCTGCCTTTGAGCTGGCCGTAGCTGACGCAGTTTTTGCAGTCTTTCGGATGCTGTTCAATCATAAACGCAATCAGTTTATTGTTCAGTTTTTTCTGCAGTTCCTGTTGTAGTTGGCGGTTTTCGGCTTCGACCGGCAGGTCCAGTGAAAACACCGAGGGCTTAAAACCTTTTTGTGCCATGTCGTCGGTCACGTAGAAGATTTTGGCCGACGGTAACAGCGCGCGGATGGCCTGAACAAATTCACGGGTGTTTTGATAAGCCCGATCGATGCGCTCAGGCATCGATGGCATGGTTTCAGCCAGCGTGTTGATTTGATTCACATCTGCCTGGTTATCCGAGAGTGTTAAATGGGCAGCAATCAGGGGCATTAAATCTTCAGCCACCTGGTTGGCGGCACAATAACCGGCGATACAGCGACCACCGCTGGGGAATTTTGAGCCGCTGGTAAATGAAATGGTTTTGACATTCGCAAGTTCGCTGTCCGAACCCAATAAGGGGACATTGGGGCAAAAGGTTTGATCCACCGCAAAAATGGCCGGCACGGCTTCGTTCCCCTGAGTTGTGTGGCGTGGTTTGTTGAGGGTGTCGCTTAACGCCGTCATGTCGGGCACTTCAACCCGGGGATTGGTGGGGATTTCAGCCAGCACAATCGGCACGCCGTCAGCTTCAGCGACAGTTGCCAGGGCAGTTTCTAAACTGTTCACCAGATCGGCACCGCCGTCCACCGGTAAATCAACAATGGCTGCCTCGGGGATTAAATCCGCCACCCTGCGGGATTGGTCGTTAGTGCCGCCGTAGCAGTTGGGCGGTAAAATAATGTTAATCGGTTTGCCGGGGTATTCTGTTTTAGCCTGTTCAACCAGGCCCATTAAAATGGCGTATTGAATAGACAGGCCGCTGGAGGCCATTAAAGGCGTTGACCCGCTACCGGTGTTGTCCCGAATACATTTTACCACGGTGCTTTCAGCCTCGGGGTTGAGAGTTTCTGATGCTGTTTTGTTGCCTGCCAGTTCCTGTAACGCCTGATAACTTTTTAAGGGAGACAGGGCAATGGTTTCGCGACGTCTGACATGTTGAATCGCACTGACCAGCTGCTCGGATTGGGCTGTATGGATAAAAATAAAAGAACCGAAAGCTGGATGAATATTAACGGTCAGATCAATATTGGCGTTCAGCCTTAGGTTTGTATCCAGCGGTTGTTGTGTGACATAAATAACGGTGGCATCGTCGCCATGATGTGAAATGGCATTACAGTCAGCCACCTGAGTTAGCTGGTATTGATAACCGTAGATCTCTTTGAGTCTGGTTTCATCCATCAGCGGCGATGATTCACCATCAAAATAAATATGGGTGGCTTTGTTGTTAATGGCATTGTGGCGTAAAACAGCGAGAATCGGCATGGTTTTTGAGGCAAAAGCAATCACCTGCTCATCGCTGAGCTGATTAATGTCAGCCAGGACCCATTCCAGTAAGCTGGATAGCTGATGGCCAAGACGGATGTAGTCATAAGCCGTGGGCAGATTGTCTAAGTGTACGGTGTCTGTTTGTCCGTTTTTAATGCGTTCTTTTAATTGAGCCAGGAATTCAGACTTGGCATGAGATTCATTATAAATATCGAGGCGATGGGTGGTGAGCTTAAGCCAGTCTTGTGGCACATTGGGTAGCAGTTTTTTGAGTGATTGGCGTATTTCAGTGTTCGTATTCAATGGATTCTCCCGATGCCGAGCTGTGAATGGATTAAGACATTAAAGTATGGACAATAACGGTGAGTTCAATATTCGATTTGAATGAGCTTATGTCTCGTCACAGCTTATCACTTTTAAAATAAACAGAATGAGTTCACAAATTAACCGGTCAATAATTCCTTTTTGCAAAATAATGCCGTAATTCTGTTAAAATAATAAGCATTCATTTTAAGAGGCAGATATGACTTTTTTCTTAATTATTACCTTATTGGTGTTGGGTTTTTTGGCGGCCGCTGAGCGTATTCAGGCCATGGCACCGGGAACCAAAGACTTAATTAGTTTCTTGAGACAGTCCGAGGGCTGGATTGGCATTGTGTCCATTGTCCTGGGTATTATTTGGTTATTCCGGGTATTGCGTTGGATAAAATATTTTAATTTGTATTTGTTCTTAGGCTTGTTATCCGCTTTGGTTATGATTGCTTTGGGTTTTTTATATGCGCAAAACGTCTTACGGGGTTGGACTAAAGACAATGCATCAATAAATGATAACATCAACAAAGTTGTCGACAAGCTGGCACCGATTAAAGAGCCTTTGGGCATTGCTGCCATTGTGCTGGGTGTGGTTGATTTGTTGATGTATGTGTTTTAATTAACGAATTTTTTAATTATTCACAAAAGCTATCTATTTTGGGAAGCCAGATTAGGCTTCCCAATTTTCAATATAGTCCTTAAAGAAACTCAAAAAGTCGTTGGTGTGGTAGGCATCAAGGGCGCGGTGGTCGATGGTGAGGCTGACGTAGCACATGGGTTTAATCACCAGGGCATCTTCACCGTCGATTGTTTTCACCACCGGTCTTTTTTCAATCTTGCCCAAACCTAAAATCGCCACCTGAGGTTGGTTAATAATAATCGGTGTGGCGACTAACGAGCCGGACACGCCGTGATTGGAAATGGTGAAGGTGCCGCCCTGGACATCGGATTGTTGTAATGATCCGCTGCGGGCTTTGTCGGTCATTTCTGTGAGGCCCCGGGCGATTTGTTCTAAATCCTTATTTTCGCAGTGCTTGAGTACCGGTACGATTAAACCGTCATCACCCAGCGCGGTTCCAATACCAATGTTCATGTGGTTAAAAACTTCTAAGCCGTCTTCATGGAAACGGGCATTGATTTTGGGTTGGTGGCGAAGAGCTGAAACGGTGGCGGCAATAAAATAGGCGGTGAAAGTCAGTTTTATGCCACGTTGTTCATAAGATTTTTTATGTTGTGTTCGGTGCGCCATAATACGGCTGAGATCGACATCAAAAACGGCGGTGACATGCGGTGCAGTTTGTACGCTGTGTTGCATATGCTCGGCAATTTTGCGCCGCATCGGTGTGTGCTTGATAAATTGGCTGTCGCCGGAAGTTGTCGTGTCTGAATCGGTTTGATCGAGATAGGCTTTAATATCACGGCTGGTGAGGCGATTGTTTTTGCCGGTGCCGGGAATTAAATCCGGATTGAGGTCATGCTGCGATAAAAGACGCCGAACTGCAGGACTCTTGAACTTAGAGGGGGGATGATCTAAGGGCCCAGCAGCCGGCGTGTTCTTTTGCGATAAACTGTCAGGTTTATCTTTTGGAGCAGATTTTTCTTCTGTTTTGTGTTCTTCGTTCTTGGGCTTTGACTCTGCTTCGGTGTCAATAGTTCCCAGAATTTTTTGTTCTGTGGCGGTTTCGCCTACATCTACGCAAATTTCGGTGAGAATGCCGTCAGCCGGCGCAGTGACTTCCATCATCACCTTGTCGGTTTCCAGTTCAATAATGGGTTCGTCTTTACGAACCCGGTCACCCACTTTTTTGAGCCATTCTGCCACCGTGGCTATGGTGCCTTCAGTCTGCGCTTCTTCTAATGTGATGTCAACTGTTTTACTCATATTTTGTCCAATTCAATGATTTTTTCGGCAATGGTGTCGGTATTGGGTAAGGCAGCGGCCATTAATTGCGGATCATGGGGGTTGCCAATGTCGGCGGTTGCTAACCGTTCAATCGGTGCATCTAAGTAGAAAAAAGCCTCTTTGGCCAGCACCGCGGCAATCTCTGCACCAAAACCGGCGGAGATGTTGTCTTCATGAACAATTAAACAGCGGCCGGTCTTTTTGACTGAGTCTAACACCGCTTGTTTATCCCAGGGGCGCAAGGTGCGCAAATCAATGAGCTCGGCATTGATGCCGGTTTGCTCTATGGCGCTTTGGCACATATGCACCATGCCGCCCCAACTGACGACGGTTAAGCGATCACCCTCGGTGATGGTTTTGGCTTTGCCGAACGGAATCATGTATTGATCGCCCGGATAAGGTCGACGGGCCCAGCTGTGATCGAGCATTTTACGGTGTTCAAAGAAAATGGTCGGGTTATTATCGCGTAAGGCATAGCGCAATAAACCCACCGCATCTTCGGCGTTTGACGGCATGGCCACCTGCCAGCCGATGGCATGGACCCATTTGACCTCAGCGCATTGTGAATGCCAGGGATCACCACAACCGAAA
>CAZLAW010000124.1:0-6103 GCA_964557625.1 uncultured Marinicella sp. | reverse complement strand
GTTCGCAGCACAGGTTGCTGCCGAAAAAGCCGGTCAGGTGGCAATGGAACACTGAATGAAAAACATTTAAGTTCGCATTAAAGGTCCGGGTCCAGGTCGAGAATCCTCTGTTAGAGCGCTTAATGCCCTCGGTATGCGGGTTACCAACATCGTTGATATTACACCCATTCCTCACAACGGTTGCAGACCCCCGAAAAAACGTCGGGTATAGGAGAATAACATGGCAAGATATTTAGGACCAAAATGTAAATTGGCCCGTCGCGAAGGCGTTGACTTAATGACCAAAAGTCCAGCACGTGCGATGGAAACAAAATGTAAATTAGACGTTGCGCCGGGTCAACACGGTTTGGCCGCAAAACGCAACAAACCTTCTGATTACGCCTTACAATTACGCGAAAAACAAAAAGTTCGCAGAACCTACGGTGTTTTAGAAAAACAGTTTTTAAATTATTACAAAAAAGCGGTGCGCCAAAAAGGTGCCACCGGTGAAAACCTGCTGAAATTATTAGAAACCCGGCTTGATAACGTTGTTTACCGCATGGGTTTTGCAGTGACCCGTAATGAAGCACGACAATTGGTCAGTCATAAATCCATTATGGTTAATGGTCAGGTCTGTAACATCCCGTCTTACGAAGTGAAAGCCGGTGATGAAATAGAAGTTCGTGAGAAATCCAAAAAGCAATTGCGTATTAAGCAAGCGCTTGAGTTATGGCAAGAAATGAACTTGTTCGCCGATTGGGTGAGTGTTGACAGTGCCAAAATGAAAGGTGAGTTTAAATCGGTGCCAAGCCGTGATGATTTACCGGCAGACATCAACGAGAACCTGATTGTAGAGCTGTATTCTAAATAACCTAACAACGAGAGATTTATCATGTCTGACATACTTGCTAAATTATTGCGCCCAAAAGTTGTGGACGTCGATGAACGTTCCGACTACAGCGCAAAAATTACCATTGAACCGTTAGAACGCGGTTTTGGGCATACCCTGGGTAATGCTTTTCGACGTATTTTATTGTCGTCGATTCCCGGTTGTGCCATTACCGAAGTTAACATTGACGGTGTTCAACATGAGTTTTCTACCATTGAAGGCGTTAGCGAAGATGTGGTTGAAATTCTGTTAAACCTCAAAACACTGGCTTTTTCCATGCCCGATCGGGATGAGGCTGAACTGACATTAAAAGCGTCCAAAAAAACCGTCACAGCCGGTGATATACAATTACCCGATGGAGTTTCTGTGGCCAACCCGGATGTGGTGATTTGTCATTTAGACAAAAAAACCAGCATTAATATGACCATGAAACTGGAAAAAGGCGTGGGTTACGAGCCGGCAGCCAATCGCCAGACCGGTGAAGAGTCACGTCCTATTGGTCAGTTACTGCTTGATGCCAGTTTTTGTCCGGTTAAACGGGTGGCTTACAATGTTGAAAATGCCCGTTTACAACAAAAAACCAACCTCGACAAACTGATATTGGATATCGACACCGATGGTTCCATCACGGCTGAAGAGGCGGTGCGTATTGCCGCACGGATTTTGGTTGAACAATTGGCTATTTTTATTGACTTCAAAATTGAAGCCACGGTTGAGAAAGAAGAGGAAGAAGAAAAACTGAATCCGATCTTACTCAAGCCGATTGATGAGTTGGAATTGACGGTTCGTTCCGCTAACTGCTTAAAAGCAGAAAATATTCAATACATTGGTGATTTAATTCAGCGCACAGAAGTTGAACTGTTAAAAACCCCGAATTTGGGTAAAAAATCACTCAATGAAATTAAAGGTGTACTATCCGAAATGGGTTTAACCCTCGGAGTGCGATTAGACAACTGGCCGCCGGCAGCAATCCGAACTGCTGAGCGTCTTATCGGATAAGGACAGACTCATGCGTCACAGAAAATCAGGTAGAAAATTAAACAGAAATGCATCGCACCGTAAAGCGATGTTCAAAAACATGTCCACATCTTTGTTCGAACATGAATTGATTAAAACCACCGTGCCAAAAGCCAAAGAGCTGCGCCGTGTGGCTGAAAAATTAATCACCTTGGCCAAAGTGGATAATGTCGCTAACAGAAGACGTGCATTCTCACAATTACGCAGCAAAGAAATTGTGGGCAAATTGTTCGAAGAATTGGGGCCACGTTACCAGGATCGTCCGGGCGGTTATTTGCGCATATTAAAATGCGGATTCCGTGCCGGTGATAATGCACCGATGGCCTATGTTGAACTGGTGGATCGTCCGATTAAATCCGCTGCGGTTGAAGTGGCCGATGACGACGAATAATTGAATTTATTCAATGTATATAAAAAACCCGCCTTGTGCGGGTTTTTTTGTCTTTAAGTCATAAAATAAGCTGACATTCCGACCCCACATTTGCTAATCTAACACTTTAATTTAATTGATCATAACCCGTGACTAAAAATCAGTTCAGATTACTCACTCTATTGCCCTTTTTGCTCTGTGCAGGTCTAATCGCCTATGCGCTCTATGTTGAGTATGTTGACTACCTGATGCCGTGCAATCTGTGTATTTTACAACGGGTGGTTTACATCACCATTGGCGTGTTGTTTTTATTGGCAACACCCAAACCCACTTTGTATTGGGGACGAAAAGTCATCGGTGTTCTGGCCGCCATTGTATCAGCCATTGGTATCGCCATCAGCGGTCGGCATGTCTGGATGCAAGGATTGCCTGCTGATCAGGTACCTGATTGTGGACCCAGTTTACAAATGATGATGGAATCATCGCCTTTATGGGATGTCTTAAAAACGGTATTAAGCGGATCGGGCAACTGTGCTGAGGTTCAGTGGCGGTTCTTGGGTATGAGTATGCCCACCTGGTCACTGATTATGTTTATCGGACTATTTTTATTTAGCCTTATTTGGATGTTCTTGCGAGTCAAAGCCCATGAAAACACAAACTAAACCCACGAATCAGACTGATTGGCAGATTGACAGCTGGAAATCAAAAGCGATTCGCCAGCAGCCGACCTATCCCGATCAGCAAGCCTTAAACCGTGCCTTAGACACCTTAAGTGATTTACCACCGCTGGTGACTTCATGGGAAATTATTCGGCTGAAGAAATATCTGGCCGAAGTGGCAGCCGGCAAACGGTTTTTGATTCAGGGCGGTGATTGTGCTGAAAGTTTTGATGATTGTAATTCCTCAATCATATCAAACCGCTTAAAAGTATTGATTCAGATGAGTCTGGTCATTATTCACGGCTGTCAGACACCGGTGGTGCGGGTGGGACGGTTTGCCGGACAATACGCCAAACCCCGCAGTGCCGATATGGAAACCCGTGATGGTCAGTCTTTGCCTTCATTCCGTGGCGACATCGTCAATCAAAACAGCTTTGATGAAGCTTCTCGCGTGCCCAATCCGGACAATATGCTGAAAGCTTATCATTATTCCGCCATGACCCTGAATTTTATACGGGCGCTGGTGGACGGTGGTTTTGCCGATATTCGGCATCCGGAGTATTGGGACATTGCCTGGGTGCAACATTCAAAAAATGCCGATAAATTCAAGGAATTGGTCAGTAAAATTACCGAGTCCGTGCATTTTGCCGAAGTACTTGTGGGCCGGCCGGTTAATAACTTATCAAGTGTCGAATTTTTCACCGCCCATGAAGCCTTGCATTTACATTATGAACAGGCGCTGACCCGTCAGGTGCCGCGTCAAACAGGCTACTTTAACCTGGGTACCCACTTTCCATGGATAGGCCTCAGAACCAACCAGATTGACAGTGCCCATGTGGAACTTCTACGAGGCATCGAAAACCCCATCGGCGTTAAAATCGGCAAAGAAACCGAATCCGATCATCTGATTGATTTATGCCAGACACTCAACCCCGACAACGAAGCCGGAAAACTCACCCTGGTACACCGTTTCGGTGCCGGCAACATTGAGGGTAACTTACCACGGTTGATTAAAACTGTTCAGAAAGCCGGTCTCAATGTGGTCTGGTGTGCCGACCCCATGCACGGCAACACGGAATCCACTTCCAACGGTTACAAAACCCGCCGCTTTGAAAATATCTCACAGGAAGTCGAAGAATCCTTCCGTGTTCATAAAGACAACGGTTCCCACCTCGGTGGCGTTCACCTTGAACTGACCGGCGAAAACGTCACCGAATGTCTCGGTGGTGCCCGCGCCCTGCAGGAAGCTGATCTCAGCCGCGCCTACACCACTCAGGTCGATCCACGCTTAAACTATGAACAGGCCCTTGAACTGGCCTTTTCCATCAAAGATTATTACCATCAATGATTCATTGTTAGCCTAAAGGTCATTAACAAAAATCACCTAAAAAGCCATGAATCATCATGGCTTTTTTATGTTTTAAAGACCATGAAATTCAGTGTATGCTAAAATGATGTTCTCGTTTATTGGAGTGTGCTATGACATCGTTTAATCAAGATAATCCGCTCGGCCTAAAGCCCGTTATTGGAGATTTACAGGAAAAATGGGGCTGGTTACTGGCGCTGGGGATTGTGTTTATTGTTTTAGGAACCGTTGGTTTGGGTCTGAGTGTGGCCATGACTGTGGTGACCATTTTATTTTTTGGTGTGCTGCTGTTGATTGGTGGCGTGGTCCAGGTTTTTGAAGCGTTTAAACACACAGGCTGGAAAAGCATCCTGGGACATGTACTGATTGCCGCCATTTATTTACTCGCCGGTATGATGCTGATTACCGAGCCGGTGGTGGGTTCTATGGCATTGACCGCTTTATTGGCTGCAGCATTTATTATTACCGGTTTATTTCGGATATTTATGGGCTTTCAGTTAAAAGGCTATGGACTTGGCTGGGGCTGGCTGGTGTTTGCCGGTATTGTTTCTTTGGCCTTAGGTGCCATGATTTTCTTCCAATGGCCCGAATCTGCCTTGTGGTTTATCGGTCTGATGATTGCCATTGAAATGATTTTCCACGGCTGGGCTTATGTGATGCTGGCATTGGCCGCTAAATCATTGAAATAAAACAGCCAACAACTTTTTAACGAGCCATAGGTACAATGATGTCTTTGACAATCAGGTTAGAAAGATGAATATGAAAAGAACAGGCTTGTTGCTGATTTTACTCATTATGTTGGCACCTATGGGACACACCAAATCGGCCCAAGAAATTAATATTTTAGCTGATGCCACCCTGGCGAAATTCAAAAAGGAAGTGACCGGTGGTGAGCAGTTTTTACAACAATCTGCCGGTGTATTGGTATTTCCACAAGTACTGAAGGCCGGATTAGGGGTTGGTGGCGAATATGGCGAGGGAGTGCTGCGAGAAGCTGGTCAAAGCACCGCCTATTACAGCACCGCATCTGCCAGTTTTGGATTGCAAGCGGGGGCCCAGTCAAAAGCAGTGGTGATTGTATTTTTGCAGCCATCTGCGCTAAACAAGTTTAAACAAACCAAAGGCTGGAAAGCCGGAGTAGATGGCTCTGTGGCAATTATAAAATGGGGGGTTGGTGAAGACATCAACACCATGAATTTTAAAGAACCGATTGTTGGTTTTGTGTTCGGTAATAAAGGTTTGATGTTTAATTTAACCTTAGAAGGCTCGAAGATAACCCGCATTAATCGATAGCTTATTGTTTCTTCACAAACTCAGTGAGGATAACAATGCGTTGGCCTTCCACACGACCTTCGATTTGGGCGGGATTATTGGGGACTAAGGAGATGCCTTTGACTTTAGTGCCTTGTTTGGCGGTGAAGCCGCCGCCTTTGACTTTCAGGTCTTTGATTAAAAAGACATCATCGCCGTCTGATAACACATCACCGTTACTGTCGCGGTGTTTCTCTTCTTGGTCTTCTTCTGCCGTTGACTCACCGCTGCTAAAGCCGTCTTTGGCCCAGCTGAGTTCTTCATCGGTGAGGTAGATCATATCCAGTAAGTCTTGCGGGCCGTGGTCTTTTTGTAAGAGATTCAAAATACGCCAGGCAAGGACTTTAACGGCGGAAACTTCACTCCAGATGCTTTCGTTCAAGCCATGCCAGTGATTAACATCCAGTGTTTCGGGGTCGTTGCTTTGTGATTGGCATTGTTCACAGGCATAGACATAGTCGCTGACATCGTTGCCTTCTTTGGGCGAGACTAAGTAAGCGGATAAATTATCT
>CAZLAW010000123.1:5300-6175 GCA_964557625.1 uncultured Marinicella sp. | reverse complement strand
GTCCCGGCGCTGACCATTATTGCCCATCGGGTGGTCTGGGGCGGTTTGTTTCTGCTATTATTTTTGGCCATTCGCGAACGTCAGTTGTGGACTGCTCTGAAACTCAGCCGGCAACAAATCATGGGCTTACTGTTAAGTGGCGCCCTGGTGGTGGTCAATTGGCTGATTTTTGTGTGGGCGGTGACCCACGATCAAATCCTGGCCACGTCGCTGGGCTATTTCATCAACCCCTTAATTAATATCTTTTTGGGCCTGATGTTTTTAGGCGAACGCTTAAATAAATGGCAAACCATCAGTTTAATTTTGGCTTCCGCCTCAACCATTTTCTTAGGCATATATTTAGGTCAACCACCCTGGATTTCGCTGGCTTTGGCACTGTCATTCGGATTTTATGGCTTGGTGCGTAAACAATTAGATGTCAGGCCGTTAATCGGCCTATTCTGGGAGACCGCAATTTGGACGCTGCCTTCCCTTATTTATCTATTGGTGGTGCATCAACAGCCGAATCATACCTTTAGCAACATGACCTGGCTGTTTTTGGTGCTGGCCGGTTTAGTCACGGTGTTGCCTTTAATCGGCTTTAATTACGCCGCTAAAAAACTGACCCTGGTGATTATCGGCTTTATGCAATACATTGCACCAAGTATTAGTTTTCTGATTGCCGTTTATTTATATGGTGAGGATTTCACCTTTGGCCACCGCATTGCTTTTGGTGGAATTTGGCTGGCACTTATTTTAATCAGCTGGCGACCTTTTTGTCATTTTATTCAACAACGAACTAAAGCCCGGGCACTGGCAAAGCGTCATCATATTCAGTAAACTCATTGACTTAAAAAAAACCTAAGGAGTCCACATGTCAAAACAACGCAAAAAAG
>CAZLAW010000123.1:0-5290 GCA_964557625.1 uncultured Marinicella sp. | reverse complement strand
CATCATATTCAGTAAACTATTAACCACTCAACACAATTAAAATCAATGTCTGAAAAACATATCAAAGTGACATTTCAGGGCAGTCAGGGCGAACTGGTCGGTTTATTAACACGGCCCGAAAGCCCCAAAGCCTATGTACTGTTCGCCCATTGCTTTACCTGTGGTAAGGATGTTAAAGCCGCGTCTTATATTTCCAGGGCTTTAGCAGAGCTGGGCTTTGCGGTCTTGCGTTTTGATTTGACCGGTCTGGGCGGTTCGGACGGCGCTTTTGCCAACACCCATTTCAGCTCCAATGTGGAGGATCTGATCGCTGCGGCTGATTTTTTACGCGATGAATATCAGGCACCCCAAGTGGTGATTGGCCATTCTTTTGGCGGCACCGCGGTGTTAAGTGCCGCTGAGCATTTACCGGAAGCCGAAGCGCTGGTGACCATTGCCGCGCCGGCAGAAGTCAATCACATTGCCCATTTAATTGAACACAAAATCCCTGAAATTGAAGCCCAGGGTTCATCCCGGGTTAACATCAGTGGCCGACCGTTTAATATAAAAAAACAGTTTATCGAAGACTGGGAAAAACATGGTACTGAGCATATTGGCCACCTTAGAAAAGCCTTATTGGTGATGCATTCACCGATTGATACGGTGGTTTCCATTGATGAAGCGGGTAAAATTTTCACTGCCGCCAAGCATCCGAAAAGTTTCTTTAGCTTAGACGGTGCCGATCATTTGCTCTCGCGCCAGGAAGATGTTGATTATGTCGCCGGTATTATCAGTGGCTTTGTGGCTAAGTTTATTGGCAAAACAGCCGCCAAACCCAAACCAACCACTGCCGAACAAGGCAACAAGGACTTATCGCCGGGTCAGGTTGAGGTTAGAGAAGAAAATCACAAGTTCACCTGTCGGGTGTCCACCGACAGCCACAGCTGGCTGGCCGATGAACCGGAAAGAGTCGGTGGTGATAACCGCGGTCCGGGTCCTTATGGACATTTATTGGCCGCTTTGGGTGCCTGCACCGTGATGACCCTACGGATGTATGCCAACCGCAAAAAATGGCCGCTTGAGGACAGTATCGTGACCTTACAACACAGCCGCGAGCATGCAGAAGACTGCGAGGATTGTGACAATAAAAATGCCAAAATCGATGTCATTAATCGACAGATTAAGATTATCGGTGATGAATTAGATGATGAGCAACGCGCGCGGCTGATGGAAATCGCCGATCGCTGCCCGGTGCATCGGACCTTGCATAATAAAATTGATATTCTGTCGGAGGCGGTTTAAGGGTAAATAAACTAAAGTCGCTTGAGAACTTCGACGAACTCAGTTACCTTGAATTAAAAAAACCAAAGTAGACTGAGTCCGTCGAAGTCGATGTTTCAGATTGGATAAAAATTAAGTATGCGGATGAAGGCTTCGACAAGCGGTATGCTAAGCTCGTCGAAGTGCTCAGCCGGCTTGGGATTATCGTTGTTTAGAGTCTGATTTAAAAATTTTAAGTAGCCTGAGCCCCGTCGAAGGCGGTATTTCTGATTGGATAGAAGTTAAGTAACTGGAAGAAAGCTTCGACAAGTGACACGCTCAGCATGTCGAAGCGCTCAGCCATCTTTAAACTTATAAAAGCGAAGCTTTTCATTTCAACCGGAATAATATGCTAATTCAACACTGCAACCAAAAAGTCACCGGGCCGTCATTCACTAAAGACACCTGCATATCAGCGGCAAATTCGCCGGTGGCAATGGTGAGTTTGGTTTTTTTGGCTTGTTGACAGAGGTAATGATAGAGTTGTTCACCTTCGGCCGGTGACGCGCCGGAGGAAAAACTCGGTCTGAGGCCCTTTTGGGTGTTGGCGACCAGGGTGAATTGCGACACCAGTAGTAATTCACCTTCGATGTCATTCAGTGATAAATTCATCTTGCCGTTGTCATCGCTAAAAATTCGATAACTGATTATTTTTCGCAACAAAGCATCCGCTTGTTGTTCGCTGTCATCTTTTTCAACGCCAATTAACGCCAGGATACCATGACCAATTTGGCCGATGGTTTCACTGTTTACATCGACTTGAGCTTGTTTGACCCGCTGAATTAATGCAATCATGATAAATAATCCTCAACAATTTCGTCCATTGACTGCAAGTAACCCGACTCTGTCGGGTCCAGCCAGATGGCATCGGGCTCTTTGCGCAGCCAGGTAATCTGACGTTTGGCCAGTTGCCGGGTGGCGACAATGCCTTTAAAAACAAACTCATCGTAGTCTGTTTCACCGTTGAGGTGTTCAATGGCCTGGCGATAGCCCACTGAGCGCATGGCCGGTAACTCGGCGTGATTACGCTCGTCTGCCATCAAAATTTTGACCTCTTCTAAAAAACCATGATCTAACATCTGCTTAAAGCGTTGTTCAATACGTTGATGTAAAACCGCCCGATCTTTGGGCGCAATAATGATTTTTAATGGCTTGGCCGCTAAACTTTGTTCGCTGTCCTGGGCATACAGTTCTGTTAGGGTTTGGCCGGTGATTTCATAGACCTCCAGTGCCCGGCTGAGGCGTTGACTGTCATTGGCATGAATACGCGCGGCGCTGTCGGGGTCAATGGCCTGAAGGCGTTGATGCAAAGCCGGCCAGCCGTTTTGTTCAGCTTCTCGCGCAATCTCAGCACGGATGCTTGCATCAGCTGACGGCAAGACTGACAGGCCTTGTTGCAGTGCCTTGTAGTACAACATGGTGCCACCGGCCAGAAGTGGTAGGCGATCACTCTGCCAGCTTTTTTGCATCAGCGCTTTCGCATCGGCACGAAAATCTGAGGCTGAATACGGTTGCCATGGCTCGCGGATATCAATTAAGGCATGCGGTGCGCGTTTTAAGATGTCCGCATCGGGTTTGGCGGTGCCGATATTCATACCGCGATACACCAAGGCTGAATCCACCGAAATAATATCCGCCTGATGCTGTTCATGTAGGCGAATGGCGGCATCGGTTTTTCCGGCGGCGGTGGGTCCCATCAGAAAAATGGCGGGTTTGGATGCTGAATTGCTCACCGATTATTGTCCACGTAAAAACAATTTGTCTAATTGCTTCATATCCAGTTGCGTCCAGGTGGGGCGGCCGTGGTTGCACTGATCAGAACGCAAGGTATTTTCCATGTCCCGTAATAAAGCATTCATTTCCATTAAGGTTAATTGGTGATTGGCGCGTATCGAACCATGGCAAGCCATGGTCGAGAGAATTTCATTGATGGCGGCTTCAATTTTTGTACTGGAACCTAACGCCACCATTTCAGATAAAACATCTTTGAGCAATTCTTCGACATCAGCCTGGGCCAAAATGGCCGGCACTTTACGCACCGTTAAACTTTCTTCGCCGGTGACGCTAATTTCAAAACCCAATTGTGCAAACCAGTCACCCTGCTCTTCCACCACCGCCACTTCGCGGGCACTGACATTAAGCTGAATCGGCACCAGTAATTTCTGGTTTTTCAGTTGGTCATCGGCAAAACGTTGTTTCATGCGTTCATAGAGTATCCGCTCATGGGCGGCATGCATATCGACAATAATCAGGCCTTGCTTATTTTCTGCCAGTATAAAGACACCGTGAATCTGGGCTTTGGCGTAGCCCAGTGGCGGAATATCTTCATCCTGCGTCTGATCGGGCAGACTCTGATGTGGGCTGTGATCATGTTGACTGGCATAATTATATGCATTTTCCGCCATCGGGCTTTGGCGGTCTTTGGCGTCCATTTGCTGCAGATAGTTAAGGCTACTTTGGGGGCTTGAACCACTGCGATGGCCACCACTGTAACCACCGCCAAAAGCCATGCGGTTCTGCACCGGCGTCGGTTCAAAGGATTGGCTGGAGGATTCTGCTGCGCGGGTTTGTTCCTGCATCCGTGCCGGTGCCAGGGTCTGATGAATGGCACCAAAAATAAAGTCATGCACTAAACGGGTGTCGCGAAAACGAACCTCATGCTTGGTCGGATGGACATTGACATCCACCAGTTCAGGGTTGAGGTTCAAGTACAACACAAAGGCCGGGTGACGACCATGAAATAAAACGTCCTGATAGGCCTGACGGATGGCATGGGCCACCAGTTTATCTTTGATGACCCGACCATTGATAAAGAAGAACTGCCGATCGGCCCGGGCCCGGTTCCAGTTAGGCTTGGCCACCCAGCCGGATAATTTTAAATCGCCGCGTTGATGTTCAATGTGCAAAGACTGTTCCATAAAATCTTTACCGCACAATTGACTAATCCGTTGATGAATTAAAGGCTCGGCATCGCCGGCCTGGGCGTGACGAACTATTTGACCGTTATGGGCCAGTCGAAAACCCACATCAAAACGTGACAAACTCAGTTGTTTTATCAGTTCATCAATACGCAGAAATTCAGTGCGATCAGTTTTTAAAAACCGCCGTCTGGCCGGTGTGTTATAGAATAAATCGGTCACTTCAACCGTGGTGCCGGGCGGATGGGAAGCCGGCTCCGGACCGGTTACCTCACCACCGTCGCTGCGAATAGAAAATGCCATATCTGCATCATGATGATGGGATGTCATCTTAAAGCGGCTGACTGAAGCGATACTGGGCAAAGCCTCACCCCGGAAACCCAAAGACCCCAAATGTTCTAAATCATACAAAGAATCAATTTTGCTGGTGGCATGCCGCTCAACCGCCAGAGCCAACTCATCTTGAGGAATGCCGCGGCCGTTATCGGTGATTTTAATGCTTTTTTTGCCACCAATCTGAACATCAACGGTGACTTGTGTGGCGCCGGCATCCAGGGCGTTTTCCACCAGTTCTTTAACCACCGAAGCCGGTCGCTCCACCACTTCACCGGCGGCAATTTGATCAATCAATTGATTGGGTAATTTATGAATACGCATGGGTCTTATTTTAGCGGTTTAATCAAGCACTGACCAGTTCAACGCACGCCGTCAGTAAAAAGAGCTTAGCACTTATGGCTTGCTGAGTTACTCTTTCTTCAATTTTTGGCAATCTCAGTTAATGTAAGCGCCAATGCCCAACGGCGAATTATTTTGCAGCAGATGGGCACATTATGAATTAAACCAAACGCAAGAATGTCATAGATGGGTGTTAGAGAATGGCAGGGTTCTATTCCCTAATGCGTCAGCAAGAAGAAGTCAGCGTACGTCGCCTTTTAAAACATCCGCCTCCTGTCCTCCGTCCTCTGTTCTCTGTCCTCCGACCCATGTTTCACCCTGGCGAGCGCAGCGAGTCAAACAGCGAAACTCATCATAGACTGCGTAGGGGTTGCGGTTTGCACGCAGTGCAAGAAGCG
>CAZLAW010000122.1:0-6206 GCA_964557625.1 uncultured Marinicella sp. | reverse complement strand
CCGACCATCGCGATGAATTTCATTGTATTCACACATGAAAATAACAACAGGGATTCAGTCAGGAATAACACAGGAATCGTGTCCAGTTGCACAGCCAAATTAACATGACAAATCATCACACAAGTTAATCCAAGAACTAATCCCAAACGAATAACCCTGGCCAACGGGTTGTTAACCGGTCTTCGTGGATAACCAACAAATACCACGACCGCTGCCTCAAGAGCCCAGAACAGCAGCTGTTTAATGCTGTGCAAAGAAGTCCCTATGCTCCAGTTAATATCTGCAAACCATGCATAACCTGTCATTTTCGACATCCAAAAATCAAACAATGCCACCATCAATAAAGCGCCCATAAAAGCCGCTACAATCTGCTTATTCATCACTACCTCCAATCACTTGCATTTTAAAAGTGGTTCTTATTGTAATTAAACACTTGCGTTTTGCAAGTATTAAGTTACAATTTTACTATGAACATAAAATCGCATTACAAAATGACCCTCTGCCCAATGACCTATGTGCTGGATATTTTGGGTGATAAGTGGACTTTTTTAGTGATCCGCGACATGCTGTTCAAATGCAGCTGTCGATACCAGCACTTTATGGACAGTGACGAAGGCATTGCCACCAATATCCTGGCCGATCGCTTAAAAAAACTGGCGCATCATGGCATTGTTGAACAACAAAAAGACCCCACTAACGGTCGCAAGAAAATTTACACTTTGACTCAGAAAGGTCTGGATTTAACACCGGCCATTTTACACTTGATTAAGTGGAGCGGTGATTACGATTGTGGCACGCTTATCAGTGACGATATCAAGCAGAAACTGAACAATCACTTTGATGAATGCGTTGAATTTGTGGTTAATCACTATTTACAAGAACAGCAGGTATAAAAAAACCGGCCACTTTGGGCCGGTTTTTTTGCTTATTTAAAGGGCTTATTTAATACCGCGTTTCTTTTTAATTTCTTCAATACGTTTTTGGGTTTCCATGTGTTGTTGCATACGGAAACCGATTGGGGATTGGACGATTTTTAACGGTTGCCAGCTTTCGCCCTCAAGTAAATTACCGCTCATGTCCATTTTACCCCACTGCGAGTTGGCGGCATAATAAATATGGTTATCAACCAGGGTGCCGTTGCCTAAGGTGGCGAAGGCTTCATGAGAGGCTTCGACCGGAAAGCCCATTTTAATCACCAACCCCTGAGCCAAATCAAAACGCATCACCCGGGCCGGTGAAACACCGCTTTGAATGCCAACCAAATCGCCATCCACATAAAACAGGTCGCTGATACCGGTAAAAAAGCGTTCGCCTTTGGGGTCCATATTGCCGACTTTTTGGCCGGCCACATCAATCACAAACAGGCCTTTTTCAAAATCTGCCACATATAAATAACTGTCGTCCTCATTAGAGGTAATGGCTTTGATTGCGGTGAGGCCGGGTAACTCGATGACTTTTTCGGCTTGATCGCTGTCGGGTTTAAGCTGGTAAATGGTCTGTTCAAACAGACTCAAAAAGAACACACGCCCGTCCTGACCGACATGTAAAGCGGTGAGTAATTGCGGGGTTTTGAGCTCATCAAACTGATACCGTTTAATCAATTCACCGTCATTCAGGCGGTATTGGCTAATCATGGCACTGCCGAGGTTTTGTTCCGTCACACCGTTGTATTGCGGCATGGATGCAGATGCCACCCACAGCGATTGGCGGTCCTGAGATAAGACCATATCCACCGCAGCCCAGGGGCCTTTTTCAGGGTTGGCGTCTGAGATAAAGGGACTGAACTGACCCTGTTGGTCGATTTGGTAGATTTCGCCACTGCGGATGCTGGCCAATAAAAAACGTTCGTTATTTTTATCAAAGGCGATGTTTTCAAACAACATGCCGGAAAAACTGTCATCCACTGTGGCCACCACTTTGCCTTCGCCGTAGGCTGATGCATTGTCTTTCATGCCATTGACGATATAGTCATAGACTTTGGTGCCCTGAATGTTTTTAAAGGTCTCATCACCTTCAACCTGATAACTTAAACCGGCATTTTGTAATTTCACCAGGGCGTTATAGGCACCGGTTTTTTCATCCAATAAAGCATAGGCTCTGGCCAGTTCAAATTGAAACTCCGGTTGGTTGGGCTGTAATTGGGCAATGCGTTCCCACACCATCAGATGGCGCTTGAGTTCACCTTTTTTTAAGGTGCCGTCAGCCACTTGTAGTAACTGAGGAATGTAATTGGCGCGCATAATTTCTTGCTGAAATGTTTTATCGCCGGCTGACAACTGGTCTTTTTCCAGCGCTTGCGCTAACAGGCTTGTGCTTAATAAAAGCAACACAAAGGATAATATTTTTTTCATTATTTTTATCTGCTTGATGATTGGCATAGTCTGACCTTATAAAATCCGTTAGGTTCCGAAAGCGGGCATTTTAACAAACAATCACCGTCTCAGCTGTTTATCCGGCCCGTAACTGCTAAAATAGCCGTTTTTTTTGATAGGGTCTGGTCATGGAATTCAAAAACGATTTATACCTGCGTGCCTTGCGCCGTGAAGCCACCGAACGTACGCCGGTGTGGTTGATGCGCCAGGCCGGTCGTTATTTACCCGAATACCGCAAAGTGCGGGCACAAGCCGGTGATTTTATGACACTGGCCGGAACCCCTGAAATGGCCTGTGAGGTCACCATCCAACCGCTGGAACGCTTCCCGCTGGATGCGGCCATTATTTTTTCCGATATTCTCACCATCCCCGATGCCATGGGATTGGGTTTACATTTTGTTCAGGGTGAAGGCCCGCGATTTACTGATCCGATAACGGATGTCAAACAAATCGACAAACTGCCGATACCTGAAGCCGACGATCTGCAGTATGTCATGGACGCCATTAGTCTGACGGTCAAAACCTTAGACGGCCGGGTGCCACTGATTGGTTTTTGTGGCAGCCCCTGGACCTTACTGACGTATATGATTGAAAATGGCGGCAGTAAAACCTTCGCCAAAGCCAAATCATTGCTGTATAAAAATCCTGAGGCGGCGCATCAGTTATTGGATAAGCTGGCCCAATCCACAGTGCATTATCTGATTGGTCAGATTCAAAGCGGGGCTTCTGCTGTGCAAATTTTTGATAGTTGGGGCGGGGTTTTATCGCCCCATGATTTTGAGCGCTTTTCACTCCAATACATGCGCCAAATTGTTGATGGTATCAAAGCCGCCGGTTTCACCGATACCCCGATTGTGCTGTTCAGCAAAGGGGCCAACCAAAGCCTCCAATCCCTGGCGGCCAGCGGTTGTGACGGCCTCGGTATTGACTGGACCATTGATCTTAAAGATGCTTTACTCGAAACCGGCGGTCAGGTGGCTTTGCAGGGTAACCTTGACCCCGCGGTATTATACGCTCCGGATGATTACATTGATCAGTCAGTCAAATCCGTTCTCGATTCCTACGGTCAGAAACCCGGCCATGTCTTTAACCTCGGTCATGGTATGCAGCCGGATATGTCACCGGATAAAGTGGCGGTGCTGGTGGATGCCGTGAGACGCCATTCTGAGCGCTGATGTCACAACTTTTGTGCCATATCGAAGAGTTGGTGGAAGGAAAATGGATGACCTTTACCACCAGTGAAGCTGAAGACGAAACCTTTATGGTGAAAAAAGTCGGCGAAAAAATCTATGTGTACCGTAATATTTGCCCACACCAGGGTCGGCGACTGGATTATGCGCCCGGTGAGTTTTTAGAAACACCGGATCAACAGGTGGTGTGTCCGGCGCATGGTGCGACTTTTAAAGTAGAAGACGGTTATTGCACCGGCGGACCGTGTGCCGGTGATTCGCTAAAGTCCGTTGCGGTCTCGGTTAAAAATCAACAGGTTTTTATTGATGTTGTCTAAAAGCACTTTGGCTTTATTGTTTCGTTATGGACTGGTTGGCGGTTTGGCCACCGTGGTGCATTTTGGTATTGGTTTTTTAAGCCATGAATATTTTTTAATTAAACCCTTTTATGCCCACGCAATGGGCTTTATCGGTGGCTTATTCACGGCTTATCTCGGCCATTACCACTATTCCTTTAAAGACACCGGTCGCCATCAGAACCGCTTTCCTAAGTTTGTTATCTCATCTTTAATCGCACTGTTCCTGCACCAGGGCGGGGTGCTGTTACTGGTGGATTACTGGCATCTGGATTATGCCTACCAAGCCCTGCCGATACTGCTTCTGTCAGTGCCGCTGGCGACTTTTTTAATGGCCAGATTCTGGGTTTTTGCGGATCGATAAAGTTAATATCAAAAGGCATTAACTGCGCGTCGGCTGGTAAATTTTCTAAATTTTCTTCATCCAAAAAGTAAAAGGCTTTCATCGTTCATTGCCGTTTGAAAGCCTTTACTATAATCGTCAGTTATGACTTATTTATGACACGGCCAAGATAGTTAATGACAATTAGCCTTGCGGTGTAAGCTGCGCCTGATATCTGGGTTTATTGTGGCGTTTTAAGTCGTAGGTCAGTACTTGTGTGGCCGGATCATAAGATAACATCCAGACATTGGTGGCGGCTTCGGGCAGCAGCTCAGCGGTTTCCTGATCGGCTTCAAAATATTGTTGATAGGCTGTTCCGGCCTGATTGGCCCAGCCACCGTAATTGGTCACTTCATCGGGCGTGCCATCGGGGTTACGATGATCATGCTTCAGTAACAAGCTTTGATCAGATTGGGTTATCACCCATGTTCTGGACCGATCTTCACCCACGGTAAATTTAATCCGAATTTCATTATCCTTACAATCGGCAAAATCGGCTACCAGTTTTTTTCCGGCAAAATCATGGTCAGGATCATCGGGGTAGGTGCTGGCACCGCTAAACACCTCACCACATAATTCTTTCATATTATTAAAAAAAACCTGATGGGTGTTTTCTTTGCCCGGCGCGTCGGCATGAAGCGCAAAGCTCATTATTAAAGCGCTGATGAGCAAAAAAAACAGACGAACTTTTGACATTTTATGGCTCCTTAATTTTATATTTTCTGATAACAAAAACAATCGGTGGTGTGGTCATTGACCAGTCCGGTGGCCTGCATCAGGGCATAACAAATGGTGCTACCGACAAATTTAAAACCACGTTTTTTTAAGTCATGACTTAAAGCATCGGATTCTTTCGTGGTGACCGGCACCTGCCCGGCCTCAGACCAATGGTTGATTATCGGCTGTCCTCCGACAAATTGCCAGATATAGTCATTAAAGCGGCCAAACTCTTGACGAACTTTGATAAAAGCCCGGGCATTGGTGACCGCGGCAGCGATTTTTAATCGGTTTCTGACAATTGCCGGATTGTCTTTTAATTGAGCCTGATCGGCCGCACTAAATTTGGCCACCTGATTAAAGTCAAAATCAGCAAAAGCTTCTCTGTAACCTTCACGTTTGTGCAGAATGGTGGACCAGCTTAGACCCGCTTGTGCCCCTTCTAACAGCAAAAACTCAAACCATTTATAATCATCATAAACCGGCCGTCCCCATTCATAATCATGGTAGTCTTGTTCTAAGGGTGTGGCATTTTGCGCCCATTGGCAGCGTTGTTTATTCGACATGTTGATCAATTAAAATTGTATGACCGTCGGGATCCTTTAACACTATGCTGGCAGGGCCTTCACCTTGCGAATCACAGTGGCGTTCTAATTTGATGTCTTGATCCATGAAGGTTTGTTGGATTTTTCTGACATCATCATAATCTTCCAGACACTGTGCCGACTGATTCCAACCGGGATTAAATGTCAGCAAGGGTTCGTCAAACATACCCTGAAATAACCCAATCAAGGTGTCTTCATTTTTCATGATTAAATAATGGCTGTCCACATCACCAGCGAACACCTCAAAGCCCAATTTCTCATAAAAATCTTTCGACTTAAGCAAATCTTTGACCGGCAAACTCACTGAAAACGCGCCTAATTTCATTGTCTTGACCCTGATATAAAGTAATGATTATACCAGCCGATTAAATTTATTCACTAACAATCAAAAACGCCACCTGATGGGTGGCGTTTTTGGTTTTTTATAACAGAGGTTTATTGATTATCTTCTTTCATTAACCGTTTATGCTCTTTTCGGTGTTTCATTTTATGCTTCATTTTTTTATAACGCTTTTGCATCCGCTCTTGTTTTTGCGCTTTGATTTCTTGCCATTGCTGCATTTGCTCTTCATTTAAAATATCAGCCATCTTTTCGTGAGTTTCGG
>CAZLAW010000121.1:0-6230 GCA_964557625.1 uncultured Marinicella sp. | reverse complement strand
TCTTGCGCAGGCACCGGTTTAACGAGTTTCCTGTTTTGTTTTTGATCAGTGGTATGAGTCGTTTTGACCTGTGACGGGGTGCTTTGAACCGAAGGGGTTACTTGTTCGGCTGAGCCGACATGCTGCCAAATAAATTCAGGTTTACGAAAATAAACAGCCGCCAATAGCAGCAGTAAAACGATTACCAGGGTATAAAAACCCCAGCGTTTTTTACCATCATTTTGTTTATTAAAAGCCATGCGCATGTTAACGCCGAGGTCTTTGTTCGGTCGATTGGCATCTGATTTTTTTAGGGCATCAATAATCGATGACATGTTCCTGCTCTTTATTATCCAAGACCGCGGGGGTCTGTTGATTTAATTGGGGGCCGTCATAAGCCTTTAACGCCAACGCCATTTGTGTTTCACTACCAATAAT
Organism: uncultured Marinicella sp.; assembly: GCA_964557625.1. Taxonomy (GTDB): domain Bacteria; phylum Pseudomonadota; class Gammaproteobacteria; order Xanthomonadales; family Marinicellaceae; genus Marinicella. The sequence continues at coordinate 5,813 of CAZLAW010000121.1, read as the reverse complement.
ACCGTCGGCATGTAGGCCGTTTTGCTGTTGGAAATTTTTTATCCAGACATCCAGCTCAGCGTCTTCAATTTCAGTAGACTGATCCAGTACCCGCGCAACCGACAGCGCCCATTGACGTTGTTGCTTTATTGTACCACTAATCAACTCAGGTGCGATGGGCCACAGAATGCGGTAATGACCCAACCAACGTTTATTGAAATCCTGGTGACTGAGGATTTGTGGCCCCTGGCGGGTGCTTAATGTGACCGTATTATGGTTCAGTACGGTAAGTAACACCGCCGATTGGTTTTTGAGCTGTAACATAACCGGCGTATTCAGGGCTTCAATTTGACTGAGATTACCTTGTTTATGGTAACAGGCCATGCCTGTCAGGCTGGCATCGGGGCAGTCCAGGTTTGGCCAGAAAATTCCCGACGGCAACTGCCACAATTTAAAATAGCGTTGCCAACTGACATTAATCGGTGGGGCATCAATGGTGGTGATGTCTGTGCCGGTGGGATCGGGCCGGGCAAGAGTAGTTTTGGTAACCTCTTGATTCTGTGAATACTGTGTCCAGGCGGCGATACCGGCAAACCCGATAAACAGCACAAGTGTCGCGAAACGCAGGTGCCAGCGTGGCTTTGATTGATCTTGTAATTCGCGCCGCGCCTGTTGGATATGGTGGTATCTTACGCGAGGACTTTCCCGGGCATAGGCCACCAATAAAGCGCGATCACATACGATATTAATTAAACGTGGCACGCCTTGACTGTGGCGGTACACGGCATAAAGTGCGGGTCCTGTGAAGATATCACGATCTGGTTGGGGTTTTGAGGAATCCGATGCTGGACCTGTGAGGCTACTGACAGCTATGCGATGGCGAACATAGGCTGCCGTTTCTTTGCGATTAAGGGGTAATAAATGGAAGCGCGTGGTGATACGTTGCGCCAATTGCCGTAAATCTTTGCGTGCCATGGTGGCTTTTAATTCCGGCTGACCAATCAAAATTATTTGTAATAGTTTATGTTCAGCGGTTTCCAGGTTGGTCAACAAACGCAACTGCTCGAGTGTGGCCGGCGGTAAATTTTGCGCCTCATCAATAATAACCAGGGCGTTTTCACCCCGTTCCCACCATTGTAATAAGTGCTCATTCAGGCGATTGACCATGGCATCTAATTGTTTGCCGGTACCACGGGTGGATAAGCTGAATTCGCGAAATATAGCCACCAGTAACTCTTGCGGAGACTGGTTGGGGTTTAAAATTAAAGCCGCATGGGTGTCATCGGGCAGCTGTTGCAAAAACAGTCTGGATAGGGTGGTTTTACCGGTGCCGACTTCACCGGTTAATTGCACAAAACCGGCGCCACCGCCACGGGTGACGCCATAAATCAGATGGGCCAGAGACTCGTGATGTTTTTCACTTAAATAAACAAATGCCGGATCGGGTGTTATGGCGAACGGCGGTTTGTTTAAGTTAAAAAAATCCAGGTACATGGGGGCTCATTTAATCGTCGCTTAAGGCCAGAATATCGGCATTGCCACCGACTGCAGCGATGTTATTGGTGATGGTCTTTTCATGTACAAAACGGTGTAAATAACCGGGGCCGCCGGCTTTGGGTCCGGTACCGGACAAGCCCATACCACCAAAAGGATGGACGCCCACCACAGCACCTGTCATGGTGCGATTGATATAACAATTTCCGGCCTGAACCCGAGCAACCACATATTCGATGGTGTCATCAATGCGGGAGTGAACGCCGGCGGTCAAGCCATAGCCGGTGCTGTTAATATCGTCAATGACTCGATCGAGGTCTTTTGAGTGATAACGGATAATGTGCAAAAAAGGACCAAATATTTCATCTTCTAATTGATTAATATGATCAATTTCCACGGCTTGCGGACTGACATAATAACCTTTGATATCCGGTAGTTTTGGTGCATCCAGTAAGCGACCAGCCTCGGCCATCTTATCTCGATGGGCTTGTAAGGTTTGCCGTGCCGATTCATCAATCAGCGGACCGACATCGGTATCAAAGTCACGGGGATGACCGACTTTCAGTTGGTTCATGGCACCTTGTAACATGGTAATAACTTTATCTGCGACATCGGATTGAATGTATAAAACCCTTAAGGCTGAACAGCGTTGGCCACAACTGTAAAATGCCGAATCAATCACATCTTTAACCAATTGCTCAGGTAAAGTGGATGAGTCTGCAATCATACAGTTCTGGCCACCGGTTTCAGCGATAAAAGTGGCGATTTCACGGCTGTCACGATTCACCAGATTGCGGTCAATCATCTGAGCAGTGGCAGTGGAGCCGGTGAACACCACGCCATGAATGGCCGGTTGTTGGCACAGGTAATTGCCGACTAATTTGCCCGGACCCAAAGTCAACTGCAGCGCTTGGGGTGGAAAACCGGCCTGGTGCATCAGTTGCACCGTTTGATAAGCAATCAGGTTGGTTTGTTCCGCCGGCTTTGCAATGACACAATTACCGGTCACCAAAGCGGCAATCACCTGGCCGGTAAAAATAGCCAGCGGAAAATTCCACGGACTGATGCAAACGAATACGCCTTTGCCCTGATGGTATAAATAATTACTTTCACCGGTGGGTCCGGGCATTTTCATGCCCCGGCCACATAAATCAATGGCTTGTTCTGCATAGTAGCGGCAAAAATCCACTGCTTCGCGTAATTCAGCGATGGCGTCTTCCAGAGTTTTACCGGCTTCATGGCGTAATAAATAAAGGAACATATCACGGTGCGCTTCCAATAAATCGGCGGTTTTCAGGGCGGCCTGACAGCGTATTTGTGTGTCTTGGTCACGCCAGTTTGGGAAATAGGTTTGCGCGGTATTGACAGCGACCTCTAAACCGGCTTCATCGATGTGGCTGTAATGGCCGATTTTATGACTTAAATCAGCCGGCGAATAGACATCGATTGGTTTGCCTGCCTCGCTTTTGCGGCCATTGATAATGGAGTAAGCGCTGAAAGACGTATCATGATGGGCTTCAATGACATCTTGTAATTGCCGCAAAGTTTCACTGTCATGGACGTTAATACCGCTTGAGTTAAGACGATTCTCTGAAAAAATATCTTTCGGCAAAGGAAGTTGCGGATGCTTATGCGTGTCATTTTTTGCCACTTTTTCAATGGGGTCCTGGGTCATCACATCGACACTGTATTTCAGGTCGGTTAAGCGATTAACAAATGACGTATTGGCACCATTTTCCAATAATCTGCGCACCAAATATGGTAATAAGTCCTGGTGACTGCCCACCGGCGCATAAACACGGCAGGGTCGATCTAAGCCATCAGGGTCAATGGTTTGATTATGTAAGGCTTGTCCCATGCCGTGTAACCGCTGAAATTCATAGCCGCCCTGATCACCGGCCATAACATAAATGGCGGCCACGGTGTTGGCATTATGGGTGGCAAATTGGGGGTAAAATTTATCACGATTAGCCAGTAAATAACGGGCACAGGCTAAATAGCTCAAATCGGTGTTGGCTTTGCGTGTGAACACCGGATAATGGCTTAAGCCTTGTTCCTGAGCGAGTTTTATCTCAGTATCCCAATAGGCGCCTTTCACCAGCCGTAAAGGAATGGGCCGACCTTGTTCTTGCACCAATTCGGACAGCAGTTTCAATACCTCAAGTGCCCGTTTTTGATAAGCCTGTACCACCAGGCCAAAGCCGTTATAGTTTTCTAATTGACGATAGACATCGGCAAAGACGTTCAGCGACAATTCCAAACGGTCCGCCTCTTCGGCATCAATGGTGACGGCTACATTCAGGCTCTGGGCTTGTTGTACCAGGTTTAACACCCGTGGTGCCAGTTCGGCCATGACCCGCCTGGTGTTGGCTAATTCATAACGGGGATGTAAGGCTGACAGTTTAATGGAAATGCTGGAGGCTTCTTCGATGTCGCGTTTTGTGTTGGCTTCGGCAATGGCGTTAATAGCATCGGCATACGCTTTAAAATAACGATCGGCATCTTCTTGTGTGAGGGCTGCCTCGCCGAGCATATCATAGGAAAATCGATAAGCTCTAAAATCCTTTTTCTTGCCGCGCTTGAGCGCTTCTTTAATGGTGCGGCCCATGACGAATTGTTTACCCATCATTTCCATGGCGCGCAAGAGACCGGTGCGAATTACCGGTTCACCGGTTTTATTAATAAACTTGTCCATGGCTTTGGACATGCCTTTTTTGGTGACATCAATGTCAATAATTCGTCCCGTGAGCATCAGTCCCCAGGTGGAGGCGTTAACAAACAGCTTATCACTCTTGCCGAGATGGGATTTCCAGTCGGCGTCGAGAATTTTATCTTTAATGAGTTTGTCGGCCGTGGATTTGTCGGGGATTCGCAGTAACGCTTCGGCCAGACACATCAGTAATATCCCTTCTTTCGAGGACAGGTCATATTGTTGCATGAATGCATCGATGCCATCCATGTCGTCAATATGATCACGAACTTCATTAATCAGTCGGGTTGCCAGCTGTTTGATTTGTTGGCGTTGAGAAATACCCGGATCGGCTAATGACAAGAGTTCATTAACAACAATGTCTTCATCTGCTAAATAAGATTCGCTGAGTGGCGAGGTGTCGAAAATCATGGGCGTGCTCATGTAAATTGATACAGTCGCAAATTATAGAGGAATGTCCTTGGGACTTCATTCATTTTTGTCATTGTCGATCAGGTGCAAAAATGAAAGCGGCACGGGTTAATCAGCTTTAATATCTGTTTGACAGGCAATGAATTAATTCCGGTCTTGGCATTAAAATAAGAAAAATAAGATTGATATGCGGATATTTTTATAAAGGGGTGTTAAAATTCCGTCATTAACCGACCGAGACAGTATTACTCACTTGCCGAAGTGGGTCAGGCTTTAATAAGTAAACGTTTTATCAGTCTGGCTAACTTGCTTCCGTTTAAAAAGAGGTTAAGGTTTGCTGTGCTATGGGTTTTTATTAAATATGTAGGGTATCAATTGTATGATGAAGAAACAGACTAAAATAGGCTTATTGGTGAGCAGTCTGCTGATGTCAACCATGGCATCTGCCGAGTATGGGCTGAACTTGCCGAAAGGTGTGTCCGACTACAGTGGTCAGGTATATGACATGCACATGATGGTGCTTTGGATTTGTGTGATTATTGGCATCGGGGTATTTGGTGCCATGTTTTACAGTATTTTTGCCCACCGTAAATCCAAAGGTGTTGAACCGGCTAAATTTTCACACAGTACCACAGTCGAGATAATATGGACCGCTATTCCGGTTCTTATTTTGATTGCCATTGCCCTGCCTGCCACCAAAGGCATGATGCAGATGGATAGCCCCAGGGATGCCCAGGGCGCACCGGTGACCATGGATATGACCGTTAAAATTACCGGTTATCAGTGGAAATGGCGTTATGACTATTTAGATGAAGGTTTTGGTTTTCTCAGTACCTTATCGTCAGACAGCAATATAGCCCGCCAAAAAGGTTCAGGTGTTAATGTCAATACAGTGGATAACTATCTGTTGGATGTGGATAACCCACTGGTACTTCCGGCTAATACCAATATTCGTTTCTTGTTAACCTCGGATGACGTTATTCACTCCTGGTGGGTACCTGAATTCGGCTGGAAACGTGACGCCATACCGGGTTTTATTAACGAAGCATGGACCAATATCAAGGAGCCGGGCACATACCGGGGCCAATGCGCAGAATTGTGTGGTAAAGACCATGGTTATATGCCGATTGTGGTTGAAGTGTTAAGCCAATCAGATTACGCCCAATGGCTGGCGCAACAAAATGGCGGTGCTGTGGCTGAACAGACCGCAACACAAAAT
>CAZLAW010000120.1:0-6316 GCA_964557625.1 uncultured Marinicella sp. | reverse complement strand
GTGGCTTAGTGGTCGCCAAAGATCGACCCGTGGTGGCCGTGTTGGATTTCACCAACGACACCCGGGCCCATTGGTGGCAAACCGATGTCGGCACTGAATTAGGTGGTATGTTAGCCAACGAGTTAACCTCTACAGGTGCTTTTAAAGTGGTTGAACGTGAACGTTTAAATAGCGTGTTAGGTGAGCAGGATTTAGGCGCTTCAGGACGTGTTAACCCAGCCACAGCGGCGAAAATGGGTAAAGTCACCGGCGCTCAATATTTAATCACCGGTAAAGTATCGGCTTATGAAGAAAATACCAAAGGCACCGGTGGTGGCTTTAGTTTTAAAGGTATTTCCTTGGGCGGTAAAAGTGAGCAAGCGTATTTAGCCATTGATTTGCGGGTGGTTAATGCCACCACCGGCGAAGTTGAGTATGTTCGTACCATTGAAGGCCGTTCCAAAGGCGGTGGTATGCGTGTTGGTTTGTATCGCGGTGGTTTTGGTGGTTCTTTGGGTGGTCATAACAAGACCCCAACCGGAAAAGCCATTCGGGCGGCATTGGTTGAGGCCACAGACTATCTGGCTTGTGTCATGTACGATCAAGACAGTTGTGTGCGGGAATACCGGGAAAAAGAACGTAGCCGTCGTGACAAAACCAAATCCTCTTTATCGTTGGATTAAACACGAAATCTCAGGCAATAAAAAAGGCCGGTCATGAACCGGCCTTTTTTATTGCCATGAAAAGGGCGAATTAATTGGCTTTATGAACCGCCCGTTTATCAACACTCATGGCGGCTTCAAATACCGCTTCAGATAAGGTCGGGTGGGCATGAACAATGCGCGCCAGATCTTCGGCACAACCTTTAAATTCCATGGTGACCACACATTCGGCAATCAGTTCTGAAGCACCGGCGCCAAAAATATGGGCACCGAGTAATTCGTCGGTTTCTTCGTGGGCCAGTAATTTAACCATACCGGTGGGTTCATTCATGGCCAGTGCGCGTCCGTTGGCGGCAAATGGAAACGTACCGATTTTATAAGGAATATCGGCTTCTTTCAGTTGCTCTTCGGTCTTGCCGACCCAGGCAATTTCAGGTTCAGTGTAAATTACCCAGGGGATGGTATTAAAGTCAATGTGACCATGTTCACCCAGGATACGTTCGACCACCGCAGAACCTTCTTCTGAGCCTTTATGGGCTAACATCGGGCCTCTGACCACATCGCCCACAGCCCAGACGTTTTCGACACTGGTCTGACAGTTGTCATTAACATCGATTTGGCCGCGATCGGTTAATTTCACGCCGCAATCATCACTGAGTAAGCCTTCTGTTTCGGCTTTACGACCGACAGCCACCAGTAATTTATCAAAAGTTTCAGTGTGTTTCTCACCATCTTTTTCATACACCACTTCCACCTGGTTATTTTTCACTTCAGCAGATTTAACAAAGGTTGATAAGTGAATATCAAGCCCCTGCTTTTTGAACTCACGGGCCGCGACTTTGGCAATGCCCTGGTCACAGGCACCTAAAAAGGTGTCCATGGCTTCAAAAATGGTCACTTCACTGCCCAAACGACGCCAGACACTGCCCATCTCCAGACCAATGACACCGGCACCAATGACGCCGAATTTCTTCGGCACATCTTCGATGTTTAAACCACCGGTGTTGTCTAAGATATATTCATTGTCAACAGTCACATTGGGAATTGACATCGGAACGGAACCAGAGGCTAAGATAATGTGCTTACCGGACACGGTTTGTTTGCCGTCTTCATTGCTGATTTCCACCTGGCGATCTTTCAGTAAGCGACCGCTACCGGCAATATATTTAACCTTATTGGCTTTAAATACCTGTTTAATGCCACCGGTCAGTTGCTTCACGATTTTATCTTTGCGACCAATCATGGTACCGACATCAATGGCGGCTTCTTTAAAGGAAATGCCGTGGACGTCATAATGGTTTGTCATTTGCTCATAGTGCTTGGATGAATCGAGCAGGGCTTTGGACGGAATACAACCGACATTTAAACAGGTGCCACCCAACGCGTACTCGTCGTCTTTGGTTTTAAAACGGTCAATACATAACGTGTTTAAGCCGCCTTGCGCCGCACGAATGGCAGCCACATAACCGGCAGGACCGCCACCAACCACAACCACATCATATTGTTCACTCATACATTAATCTCCTTTACAGGTTAAGCAGCATACGGGCCGGGTCTTCCAGCATCTCTTTGATGGCCACCAGGAACAGCACCGCATCTTTACCGTCAATAATACGGTGATCATAAGTCAGTGCCAGGTACATCATGGGACGCACCACAATTTCGCCTTCGACCACCACCGGTCGTTCTTTGATGGTGTGCATGCCTAAAATGGCACTTTGCGGCATATTCAAAATTGGCGTTGACATTAAAGAGCCAAACGTGCCGCCGTTGGTGATGGTGAAGGTACCACCTTGTAAGTCGTCCATGCCTAACTTGCCACTGTTGGCTTTTTCGGCATAATCACGGATGGCAGCATCAATATCTGCCAGGCCCATGGCTGCTGTGTTTCTTAACACCGGTACCACCAGACCGCGTTCTGTGGCCACGGCAATACCGATATTTTGTTGTCGATGATAAACAATGTCTTTGTCTTCTAAAGAGGCATTGATAATCGGAAACTGTTTCAAGGCTTCGGTGGCGGCTTTCACAAAAAACGACATCAGTCCGAGTTTTATGCCGTGTTTTTTCTGGAATTCATCTTTGTATTTTCTGCGGATATCCATTACTGCCTGTAAGTCAACCTCATTAAAGGAGGTTAACATGGCCGCCGTTGATTGGGCCTCCACCATCCGATCGGCAATGGTGGCGCGTAAACGACTCATCGGTACCCGTTCTTCCAATGGAGTGTTGGCCACATTCATCACATCGGGCTTGGTGATGCGTCCTCCGCGACCGGTGCCCTCAACCTGTGAAGCATCGATGTTTTCTTCTTGCATTATTTTGCGGGCGGCCGGGCCGGCAGAACCGGTATCAATATCGCTGCCGGATGGTTGCGCTGCTTGAGCGGCCGGTTTTTGGGTATCTGTTTTATCCGCTGAATCACTTGCGGACTGATCTTGTTTGCTTTGTTCGCTACTGTCTTCAGCGTTTGCTTCATCTTTGACTTCGCCTTCCTTAACCACTGCGATGACATCATTGGCTTGCACCACATCGCCTTCTTCGACCTCGACCGATTCCAGCACACCATCCACCGGAGAAGGCACTTCCAACACCACTTTATCGGTTTCCAAATCCACCAGATTCTCATCACGGCGAACGCTGTCACCGGGTTTTTTATGCCAGCTGGCAACGGTGGCGTCACTCACTGATTCGGGCAAAACAGGTACTTTAACATCAATGCTCATTTTTATTACTCCGCGTCTATGGCCGATCCATGGTTTCCATGAATGGCATCTTCGATTAATTGATTTTGTTCTTTCACATGGACTTTGTAGGATCCCACAGCCGGTGAAGGTGAACCTTTGCGACCGGCATAATGTAAGGGGAATCGATCATCCACACAATGTTGTAAATGGTGTCTGATTTGGAACCAGGCACCTTGGTTAATGGGTTCTTCCTGACACCAGATCACTTCTTTGGCGTTGGTAAATTTATCCAGTTCAGCAGTCAGTTCAGGCCGGGGGAACGGATACAGTTGTTCAATCCGAATCACCGCCACATGCTTGATATTTTCTTCGTTAATAACTTTCATCAGGTCGTAATAAACTTTGCCGGAACAGAGAATAATACGTTTAACTTCTTTATTGGTGACTTTGCGATCGGGAATCACCAGTTGGAAACCACCGTCTGTGAGTTGTTGTTTGGTTGACACCGCCTCTTTGTGTCTTAACAGGCTTTTCGGCGTCATCACAATCAGCGGTTTTCTGGCTTTGCGCAACATTTGACGGCGAATCATATGAAAGGTCTGTGCCGGCGTTGAGGGCATGCACACCTGCATATTATTAACTGCACACAATTGTAAAAAGCGTTCCAAACGGGCAGATGAGTGTTCAGGCCCCTGGCCTTCAAAACCATGGGGTAAAAACATCACCAAACCACTTAATCGGCCCCATTTGGCCTCACCGGAAGAAATAAACTGATCAATCACCACCTGGGCACCGTTGGCAAAATCACCAAACTGAGCTTCCCAAATTACCAGGGCATTGGGTTCGGCAGTGGCATAACCGTATTCAAAACCCAGTACAGCCAGTTCTGACAAGACTGAATTGATAATATCTATTTTGTTGTTGTCGGTTTCCAGTCTTTCCAGTGGGGTATAGTTCTTGGCCGAATCGGTGGTGTGAATCACCGCATGTCGATGAAAGAAGGTACCGCGTTGGGAATCCTGACCATCCAGACGAATTTGGTAGCCGTCGTCCAAAACACTGGCGTAGGCCAGGGTTTCGGCAAAGCCCCAATCCATCGGCATTTCATCGTGCATCATTTTAAGGCGATTGTCATTAATACTTTTCACCCGCGGATGTGGTTTAATGTCCTCCGGTAAATCGGTGATGATTTCAGCGTATTTATTGAACTGTTCTTCACTGATGGTGGTGTCCACATTCTCGCGCAAATCACCATCAAGATGGGGCGTCCAATCCACGGCGAATTCATCGTTGTTTTCATCCGCGAATTCCACAATATGCTGTTTATCATCCAGGTTGTCCCGGTATTCGTTCATTAATTGTTCAGCGTAAGACTTGTCAATAACACCGCTTTCAATCAACTTCTGGCTGTATATTTCCCGTGGTGTCGGGTGATTTTTAATGATTTTATACATTTTAGGCTGGGTGGCCGCCGGCTCGTCGGCTTCATTGTGGCCGTGTTTACGGTAGCATACCAAATCAATCACCACATCGATATCAAAACGTTGACGGTAATCCGCAGCCACCTGGGTGGCAAACACCACCGCTTCAGGGTCATCCCCATTAACATGGAAAATCGGTGCCTGCACCATTTTCGCCACTTCGGTGCAATATAAGCCGCCTTTTTTATCTAAGGCGTGGGTGGTGGTGAAGCCGATTTGATTATTAACCACCACATGGATGGTGCCGCCGACGTCGAAACCTTCCACTTTGGCCATATTAAACAGTTCCATGACCACACCTTGACCCTCGAAGGAGGCATCACCGTGAATCAGTACCGGTACCACCTGGTTTTTGTTGTCATCATCGCGCCGCACTTGACGGGCTCGCACCGATCCCAGCACCACCGGATTAATGATTTCTAAATGTGAGGGATTAAAGGCCATGGCCAGATGCACCGGACCATGGGCGCCGGGCACATCCGATGAATAACCTTTGTGGTATTTCACATCACCGGAATTGACATTATCCAGGGACTCATCGCTGCCTTCGAATTCATCAAATAAATCAGCCGGTGATTTACCTAAAATGTTAATCAGCATATTTAAACGACCCCGATGGGCCATGCCGAACACAATTTCTTTGACTTTGTGTTCACCCAGATGGTCTATTAACGCCGCCATTTGCGGAATCAAGGCATCACCACCTTCCAGTGAAAAGCGTTTTTGACCCACGTATTTCGTGTGCAGATAGCGTTCCATGCCTTCAGCCTGGGTCAGTTTCTTCAGCATTTTTTTCTTGGCGTCATCAGAAAACCCAAACTCACCGGCGGGTTTTTCCAATCTTTGTTGCAGCCATTCGCGTTTTTCAATGTCGGTGATGTGCATGTACTCGACACCAATATGCTGACAGTAAACACGCTCCAATCGGTCCACAATTTCTGCCAAGGTCATTTCAGCCGATTCAGTCACCAGTGAGCCGGTGTTAAAACGGGTATTGAGATCCGCTTCACTGAGGCCGTGGAATGACAGTTCTAAATCCGGTGTGGCCGGTCGTTGAGAATAATTAATCGGGTCTAAATCGGCTTTCTGATGACCACGCAAACGGTAGGAGTTAATCAGCCGTAACACGGCGGCCTGTTTCATGGCATGATCGGCATCTGCGGAAACGCCGCCCCCGGCAGGCAGTTGACCGGCGGCTAAAAATTGTTCAATCACCGGTTTGTGACGAACATCGGGTTGTTCGCCGTCAAATTGTTTAAACAATTGCTGAAGTTCAGGGGTGACCGATTCAGGGTCCTGCAAATAGAGATCGTAGTATTGCTCTAACCAACTTGAATTGGCGCCATAAAAAGGGGCGCTTTGTTGTTTTTCTTTAATCCAGTTCGCCAAGGGAATGCTCACGTCAAAAATAAAAGGCGTTATTATACCTGACTTGGGCGCGGGTAAAAACCTATCGGGGTCGATAAGCGGTATTAAATGTATTTTTAGCCTGATAAGGTGTGTTCTT
>CAZLAW010000119.1:0-6362 GCA_964557625.1 uncultured Marinicella sp. | reverse complement strand
AAGGCATCCAATAAGTGTTTAAAGGCACTTAATGAATAATAATTGCCCGGTCGATTCTCAGTCAGTACTGTCATACCAATGGCATCATCATAACCAGATAAAGTGGCATCAATAGTATTTCGAATTCCGTTTGAACGCCATACCGCATAAATACTGGCAGCAATAGAAGCGTCAATTTCTGCCTGAGATGGGGGACTCAACGCCATGGGGTTTTCAAACGGATCATAACCTTCTGCTAACCCGGTGGGTGTACTGAAATCCCATTTTTGGAAATAACCGGCGGCTTGTTGCACCCGGGGATCAGCTAAGAACTGCTGGATACCGGGCCAGGCATCGGCGGCTGAAGCCCGTTGTACCGCATTCAAAATATGCGGCATGATGAGTTCCGCATCCATCATCTGATTATTGGCCTGTAATTCTTTCATGTCCTGCAAGTTAAATTTCTTACCTTCGGCCATTCCGGCTTCCATAATGCGGTCTAAACGACCCTGACGGAACGCCGAATATCCACCTTGCGAAATATAATACAAGCCACCACCGGGTCGAACCTGATTGAGAACATTGTTATCCAATGAAACACCCACAGGATCGTTATTGGCGTTGGCAATATAACCGCGTTTAGGATTAATCTGGTGCGGCATTTCATCAAACGGAATCACCGCAAATGGTGTCGATTGATTGATGTCCGGATCACCCAAAGGCATCCACTCATTCATATGCTCGCCTGAACCATCACGAATAAACATCGGTGGCACACCATCGGGTTGCATCATAGTTTGCAGGTCTTCTCTTAATGGCACTTCAGCACCAGTGTAGTAAGCCACATTGCCATCGGTATCAGCCACGGCAAAGTTTTGTGAACCAAAATCAAATTTTGTCACGGCCTGCTTAAATTCTTCGATATTGGCCGCTCGACTCATTTCCAAAAAGGATTCGACTTCTTTGGTGGGACCAAAACCGGTGAATTGCATGGAAACAGCCTGCGCATTGTCCGTATCCAGGCTTAAGATGGGACCATAGCCACGGCGCGGTACCAGAAAGGTTAAGCCGCCATTGGTGTAGCCAATGTTGGCCCGTTCTTTATTGTTCATGACTTCATCACCGATTTGATTGACGAAGTAACTTTGGAACATCCACACCAGGGGCTCTTCCTGGCCCTTATACACAGTGTGGGTGGGTAAACCAAAACTGTTGGTCTTAATGCTTTCAAAGTAAAAATCGGTTTCATCCACCGGATGCACCGTACTGCCCCAACACAGGGTTTCATTACAGCCTTGTGCTGTAATCGGTGCGCCCGGAAATTGCACCCCGGCGACATTCAAGCCATCCTCTGTGGCCACGTGGGCAGGATAAAAGACCGATGGGTAATCCAGACTTAAATGCGGGTCATTGGCAATCAGTGGAAAACCGTTTTCGGTGTGGTCAGATGAGACCGCCCAAAAGTTTGAGCCTTTATCGGTTTCACCGTCATTTTTCATGGATTTAATCAGTGGGGTACTTTCCCAATTGGCTTTAATGTTATGCAATAAACCCAACTGCGACTCACTCAAATTTAAGGTGTAATCGTTGGCCGCTTTAATCAGACTTTTATTGCCGGCTCCACCGATGATACCTATATCAGCAAAGAAATCCGGCATACTCACGCGATCATCCGGTGGCGCGGCCCGGTATAAATCTTCCATAAACAAAGCGGTTCCGTCAAAACCGGCGGCTTGTCCCACTTGTTGAAAGGTGTTGATGGCAATGGTCCAGTCAATTTCCTGTAAATCGTTGGATAACTGAAAAGCAATCACTTTGGCAATGGCCACTGAATGAATTGGTAACCAACGGTCTGCTGTATCAATTTCCAGTCCCCGGTATTCAGGTGGCAAAGGATTACTGTCAAGCCAGGCGTTTACACCATCACTATAGGCTTTTAAAACGGCCTTGGTATGCGGGTTTAAAACTTTCATTGAGTTTCTGGCCCAGCGTTCAAAACCAATGGTTCTGAACTGAATGTCATTAGACAGCGCCGCCTCACCCACTAATTCAGCCAGGCGACCCTGAGCAATTTTACGGGTATAGTCCATCTGGTAAAAACGGTCACCGGCTTGTATATAACCCAATACAAAAGCCGCATCCACTTCCGTTTCAGCGGTTACACTGGGTATTTGGGTGGCGTTATAATACACTTTAGCAGGCGCGCTTAAGCCCTTGTTGGTCATTACGGTGGTGGTACCGGCTTTATCGGTGGCAGCCAAGGCCATCGACGATGTCAAAGCCAAACAAGCCACCATACTTTTAAATATGAATGGTTTCATTGTGTCCCCTTGGAAAATTGTTAAAAAAAGAACGAACGTCTTTCAAACGTACGTTTAAGAGTTTAACATAAATTTAATATGTTGTCTTGCTGAAATTAAGCAGAAACCGGATAATCCCGGATCCGAGATTCATTGAATTTTTGAATCGCCAAACGCCCCACCGTAATGGCATTCCAAACCCACACGATACTGAGTAAAACACCCACAGCTGACAACACCCGTAAATCCTTGGAAAAAATCACCAGTGTTCTGACCACCACCAATTGAGCAAACACATCACCACCGCGATAGACCACCGTATCTAAGAAGTTTTTAAATTTATATTTAATGGCATCGTTTAAACCGGTGAATAACCAGTCTGTGGGTGGTTTCATAATGCCGTAAGCACCACTTCTTTGTAAAACGATGGCAACCAGTACAATCATTAACTCCGGCATCAATGAAAATAAACTTAATGCCAAAACCATTAACACCGGAAAAATACCTAAAATCTGGTTAATTTTAAATTTTTGTAATAAAAAAGGTGTCAGAATTAACTGAAAAAATAAGGTCAACACATTGGTGGCGATATTAATATTGGCAAACACATGGGTGCGATAATCACGACTGGGAAAATACTGTTTGACAAACTCTCCCTGTAAATAATAAAAAATGCTGCCAATGATGACGCTAAAAACAGTCATTAATGCAATTTGTTGCAGTAACCTGGAACCCAACATCAGTTTAAAACCTTCCATGGGACTGCCACCCAGTGGTGCTTCAGGATTAACTTTTGATTTTCCGGCATAGCGGCGAATGCGCAGTACCGCGTGAATGCAAACCAGCAAAAAAAACAAAGAAATCAACAATAAATTGATGGTACCGACCAGAAAAACCAATTGGCTGGTGATTAACCCCCCAATAATCCCTCCGGTACTGCCACCGGCGGCAATGACACCAAATAACCGGGTACCTTGCTCTTTACTGTACACATCGGCCATAAAACTCCAAAAAATAGAGACAATAAACAGGTTATAGACCGACACAAAGACAAAAAACACCCGTGCCAGCAGAACACTGTCTTTACCGACCAGGTGAAATGCCGCCCAGATTAAAAATATCATGAAGCCAAAAAAACCATAGACGATCGGGATAAATTGTTTACGGGCATATCGCGACACCACTTTACCGTAAAAAGGCTGCAGCAACAGCATCACAATAAAGGTGGTTAAAAACAGCCAGCCGTAATTCTCCGTACCGGCGGTGACCCCCATTTCCTCACGTATGGGGCGAAGAATAAAATAGCCGGTGAGCAAAAACACAAAATAGAGATAAGACCATATTAAAACCGGCCATTCACCGGCATGAACCTGGTTTTTAAAATAGTTTTTAAGTCTGGTCAATAACATGAAATTTTACCCGTCCGGTGATGCCGCACACTAAAGCATACGGAATAATCTGCAAATCTTTGGCCACTTGCTCAACAGGATGTTGATGCCCCCATATTTCAACCGGCTCGCCAATCAGGGGTTGATTAACACCCGTTAAATCTACCGCTAACATATCCATTGAAACACGGCCAATAACCGCTGCCCGGTGACCGCGAATAACCACATGACTGTGGTGCTCACTCCAGGGATAACCGTCCGCATAACCCATTCCCACCACACCCACCGACATGTCTTTGGGGCAGATAAAACGGGCACTGTAACCCACGGTTTCACCCTGTTTCACAGTTTTTATGGCAATCAATTTAGCACTGAGCTGCATCACCGGCTTCAGCTCAAAATCTGTGGCATAATGATTGGGTAACGGCGAAATACCATACAAACCCAGACCCACCCGGGCCCATTCACCCTGTACAGACAAACCGGTTAAAACCGCGCCGGTGTTTGAAAACGACACCTCCAAACCATGACTTTGCAGAACCCGATTACGTGCAATCTGTCGCTGGGTTTGTTGACTTTGTGGCTGATCTGATTGAGCAAAATGCGCCATTAACCGAATTTCTCTAACCATTTTGGTTTGTTGCAACTGTGATAACACCTGCGGATAATCATCCCAATCAAAACCTAACCGATGCATACCGGTGTCAACTTTCAGCCAGACTGACAACGCGGGTTGCGTGACCACTGATTTGAATAATAAATCAAGCTGATAAAACTGATGAACCACCACATCAAAACTTTGCTCTATGGCCAGTTCCAGTTCAGTTTGATTAAACACCCCTTCCAACAGCACAATACGCTTATCGGGAATGAAGGTGCGCAGTTGAATAGCCTCTTCAATGGTGGCCACCGCCAGCGCATCACAGTCTTTTAAAGTGTCGGTGACACGCGCCAGACCATGGCCATAAGCATCCGCCTTGACCACACCAACCAAGGGGCCCTTGTGACGTTTTTTAAAGACCCCAATGTTGTGTTGTATATGCGCTAAACATATGTCGGCGCGGGTACCGCGTTCAGGATACATCTATACCGGGGATTTAATCAAAAGTTTGCACTTCATCGTCGGGAACACTGACCTCAAAATGTCGTTTGTCCAGGTTGTCAAAACGGGTATATTGCCCCCGGAATAACAGTTCTACTTTACCGATGGAGCCATTTCGGTGCTTACCGATGATAATTTCAGCCACACCTTTATCTTCAGTTTCCGGGTTATACACCTCATCCCGATAAATAAAGATAATCAAATCAGCATCCTGCTCAATGGCGCCGGATTCGCGTAAATCAGACATGATGGGGCGTTTATTGGGTCGCTGCTCCAAAGAACGGTTTAGCTGAGATAACGCAATCACCGGCACATTCAATTCTTTGGCCATGGCTTTCAAACCCCGAGAGATTTCAGAAATCTCAGTGGCGCGATTTTCAGTGGTCTTGCCTTTAACCTGCATCAATTGCAGGTAGTCAATCACCACCAAATCAAGACCTTTGGTGTTTTTTAACCGGCGGCATTTTGACAACACTTCATTGGGGGTCAACGCCGGCGTATCGTCAATATAAATGGAAGCAGATTGTAAAATATCATTGGTCTGGGTTAAGCGCGGCCATTCTGAATCACTGATTTTACCTAAGCGTAAATTATTGGAATCAATTTGTGATAAAGATGAAAACATCCGCGTCACCAGTTGGGTGGCCGCCATTTCCATACTGAAAACCGCCACATGCTGGTCATTACAGGCCGCCCGCTCAGCGATATTAATCGCAAAGGATGTTTTACCCATGGCAGGTCGTCCGGCCACCACCACCAAATCTGATTTATGCAAACCGGCGGTCATCTTATCCAAATCATCCCAGCCGTAAGGAATACCGGTGATGTCACCATCATGTTCTGACAGTTCTTGTAAACGATCGATGGTTTCGGCCAGCACATTTTTAATGTCATGGAAGCCGGATTTGGATTTCAGGGTTTGTTCGCGAATTTTAAAAACAAGTTTTTCGGCATTTTCAATCAGGTCATCAGCACTCTGACCTTCTGTATTGAAGGCACTTTCGGCCAGTTGATTGCCAATTTCAATCATTTGCCGCAACACCGAACGGTCGCGCACAATTTTGGCATAAGCGACAATATTGGAAGCCACCGGAAAATTGTTGGCAATTTCAGTCAGATAGTCCAAGCCTCCGGTTTGTTCCTCGAGCTCATGGGACTGAAGCCATTCGCTGACGGTGACCACATCACAGGCCTCATGTTGATTGTTGAGAAAACTGATGCCCTGGTAGATGGATTTATGTTTGGCAAAATAAAAATCCTCTTCGCTAATTAAATGGCTGACCTTATCCCAGGCCGATTTAACCAACAACAAGCCGGCAATCACCGCTTGTTCCGCTTCCAGCGAATGGGGGGGTGTTTTAACGGACTGCGTATCGTTACCCTGTATAATGGGATAGATTTCTGACATTTTAAAAGAATTTACGTACCACTGTTTACTGAGCAAATAGTCTACACCAGCGACCTGAAAACAAACACAAAAAAAGCCGGTTTTTTTTCAGCAACCGGCTTTTTCAGGGTTTAATTGGAAGGGTGTTTAGGCGTCTTCTTCAATCGCTTCAACCACCACGATCACATCGGTTTCAACATCCGCAT
>CAZLAW010000118.1:4081-6404 GCA_964557625.1 uncultured Marinicella sp. | reverse complement strand
CGAATTATCAGGGCGTTTACCATTAAGGACAGTTTTAAAGAAGGCTTTGACGGTGGGATTGGTTTCTTGATAGAACAGGCCGTGGGTGCGTTCCACATTGGGGCCGTCAGTGAAGTCGTAGTAATTGGGTTTTTGGGCAATCAGACCGCGGGCGGTGCGACCGAGGCGGTCTTTTTGGAAATTGCTGTCGGACCATTTCAGGACCCAGTCATTTTCGTTGATGGTGATGTAGATGCGTTTACCGGTTTCAATGGCATCGACCCAGTACTGGTGTCCGGGATGATCCACATCGGCCTGGCACAGGATAATGTTGGCGAAAATATTGGCATCATTTTCATACAAGGCATCCCTGACGTAGTTTTGGAGCAGAAAATTACCCAAACTATACGCCATCAGTGATAATTTAACATCGCAGTTTTTCTGATGGTCATGATCAAAAGGTCCGCAATGATAGGCACCAAGTTTCATCAAGGTGGCATCCAGCGCTGCCACCGAGGCCTGGGCGGTGCGTTTGGCGTCACGGTACTCTAAGGTGGTGAAGCCGCCGGTATTAGAAGGCCAGGAAAAGGCCACCACTTCAACATCATACAATTCTTCAATCAACAGGCTTTGTGCCAGGTTTTTCTGAAAGGACTGGTTATAACCGTGAATAAAAAAGACGCAATTCTTGTTGGCTTTTTGCAGGCGCTTACGCAGTGCGGAAAATTCATGCCGAGAAGGTAAATTTTCAGCGGTGAGGTTATTCGGCTCTTTCACCAATTTAATCCGCCAGTCACCTTTATTCGGTCCTGATTTAAGTTTTTTGGCGTGTGCCAGGCGAATTTCGTTGGGGCCTTTGGCATTCACCTGTTCGCCAAAAGCGAATTCATCGGCGGTGCCGTTTTCAAAACGGTCCCGGTTAATATTTCGGTTGGTGACAATCAGCATAAATACAAGCCTTTTACTCCGACCAGACGGCCATTTCATTACCACCGGGTTCTTTAAAATGAAACCGCCGGCCACCGGGGAATTCAAAAATATCGCGGGTTATTCGGCCGCCGGCCTGACGAATTTTATCCAGTGTTTCGTCTAAATTGGCAGAATAAAAAACCGTTAAGGGTGCACCTTGATCTGCGGTTTTCACATCTTTGGCGCTATAAAAACCACCATCGAGGTTGGCCAGGCTAAAGGCTGTGTACTGCGGGCCATAATCGGTGAATGACCAGCCAAAAACAGTGTTAAAGAATGCTTTGCTTTCGGTTAAATCCCGACTGGCGAATTCTAAATAATTGATTGATTCGTGATTGGGCATAGTCGCTCTCTTTCATGGACTGATTTAATTATAGCCCGATGTCGCTAACGATGCGATTGAATTGAGTGGTAAAATTAAAGAATGAACGGCCAACTACCTTGTGGTGTGCAAGATTTATTAGAAGCGGCGATTGTTCAAAAACGCCGTCTGGATATGGTTTGTCTTAATCAGGCGGGTGAGGAAATCAGTTATTCACGTGTTTTACCCATCGACATCCACAGTCAGGAGGGTATTGAGTGGTTGCATTTTATCTATGCCGATACGGACGATAATATTCGTCGGGTACAAGTGAACACAGCGCATCTGGTGTCTTTTCAGGCGGTTGACGGTCGACAGCCAGATCTCCGTTATCAACGGGTTTAAGTGTTTTCCGGTAAAGCCTGTTGGCCACAGGACCAGCACAGGCCGAAATGACCTTCGTTGATCTCGCCACATTGTGGGCAGGTCCAGTCCGGTGCCTCCTGGTTGTCATCCAGGGTTTTTTTAAATTCATTGACAATTTTTATGGCTTCCGGGTAGTCTGATTTTTTGTGCAACCACAACTCCGGCCAGGTTTCGGTAAACGGCAATTCACCGGTACCACCGGCCAACAATTCATTTTTAATAAAACAGGATATATCGACGTCATCTAACTGCTGTTTTAATTGCACCAGGACAAAAAGCCGTTCGTCAGTGAAAAGTTTAATCATGAAACCATTATATCAATTATGTAGAGACCTTTGTATTAATCGTGAATTAACTGTGCTTAACAATCGGTTATAATAATGATGGTTTTAATGGTGAGTACTTTATGTTTGACTGGCAGGCTTTTTTAGGATGGAATATCCTGGTTCACTGGGGTATTTTGTTGTTCGCAGCTTTACTTGTTCTGGGTGCCAAAAACTGGATGGTGCGGGTGCATCAGAGATTCATTGATTTACCCCGGGAAACTTTATGGGTGTCTTACTGGTGGTTTCTGGCACTGTATAAATTATTGATTTTAGTTCTGTTTGTGGGGCCTTATGTGGTACTTCGATGGTTGATGTGAATTCT
>CAZLAW010000118.1:3805-4071 GCA_964557625.1 uncultured Marinicella sp. | reverse complement strand
ATTTTACACCCGATGAAGTCACAGCTGAGCGGATTGACTGGTGCCGCCGTTTACCGGCAAACTGGTTTGGTAAGCAGTTGGCCCAATGGCAGCGTAAACGGGTTATCCGTGGCCTGGAAGGTCCGCTTGATTTAAGGCTGGATGGTATCAAAATGCGGGTGGTTCTGGTGGACAATGTGTCAGAGCGCAGCTTTGTGTTTATGCCCTGGCGTTTTGATGCGCTTGAGCGTGAGTTAATGCTGAAATTATTGCCCAGAGATGGCGTG
>CAZLAW010000118.1:0-3795 GCA_964557625.1 uncultured Marinicella sp. | reverse complement strand
ACGGCAGTTAGGTAAGTCCGGCGTGGTGGTGGCGTTTGAGCCGAATCCGCTGATGGTTGAGCGTTTGCGGTTTAATCTCGACGCCACACTGGCCGACTGCACAGACAAGCCACGGATTGACATTCAGCCGGTGGCCGTCAGTGATGACAGCAGTTCAATGTCTTTTTATGTCAACCGCAAAAATTTAGGCGCATCGTCTTTAAGCAGGCAGCACCACAGCCGCAAAATTGAGGTGGACTGTCGGCCCTTATTGTCTGTCATTGAAGACTTAAAACTGTCGCGTATTCATGTCTTAAAATGTGATGTCGAAGGCAACGAAGACCGGGCCTTGGTGCCGTTTTTTACCGATGCACCGAATCATCTGCTACCCGGTTGTGTAATCGTCGAAGACAATGAGTCACAATGGCAACAGCCGTTATTAGAAGTGATTATGCAGCGCGGTTATGTCGAGACTCACCGCACCCGCATGAACGTGGTGCTGCAACAACGGCGTCAGATTAAATTGTCTGAGTCAGAAACAGCCGTGAGAGAAGCGGTTAAAACCAGCAGTGTTGCCGGTTTGGCGTGTCGCCAATTGTTTCGCTTTTAATCTTTAATCCGTAATGGCAAGCCCTGGTCCTGCGTTGATTTTTTGGCCCGTAAATAAACCAGCTCAAAGGTGGCCGGATAAAGACCATCGTCGGTGCTAAATTGCTCATAGTGCTTGTTAAGCGCTTTAAGCACCCGGGGGGAAGTCAGGCCTTTGGCCCGTTTGTCGTCGGTGTTATGGGCGCCGATGTTTTTCAGATCTTTCATCACATCAATGACTGAAGCGTAGGTCATGGTGATCAGTTCCGAGTCAGCAATCACTTCCTCAAATCCCAAACGTAACGCCAAATCCGCCAGTTCATTGGCCGGCACAAAATGGTTCACATGCGGCTTGTCATCAATTTGGGACCAGGCATGGCGTAATTCATGTAAAGTGTGTTCACCCATGGTGGTCAGGTGCATCAGGCCGCCGGGTTTTAAGGCGCGTTTAATTTCTTGAAGCACGGTTTGTTCATCACACCATTGCAGCATTAAATTTGAAAACAACAAATCGATGCTGCCGGCATGAACATCAATGGCATGGGCATCGGTTTGGCGGCATTCGACTTGTTCATGTGGTTTGATTTGATTAAGCATTTGGGCACTAAAATCAGCGGCAATAATGTGGCTGTCTGGGAAACGTTTTAATAAAGGCTCAACCGCCCAGCCGGTGCCGCAACCTAAATCCAAAATGGTTTGGGGTGAAAAAGGTTGTTCAGATTCAAAGGCATCAAAATCAACCCGTTCCAATAAGCGTTCCAGGGCTTCTTTCTGCAATACTGCATGTTGTTCGTATTGCCGGGCGGCTTTGCTGAAAGCGGCCTTGATTTGATGGTGTTCTAAGCTCATAAAAAATCTCGAATGATGTCAGACATGGCATCAGCATGTTGTAAAAAAGGGGCGTGTCCCCCACGCATTAAATGAAATTCACCGCGGGCTAACTCAGCAGCCTGTTGCATGGCATCGGGATGGACTATGCGATCGCGCCGACCACTGAGCCAAAGTGAGGGCGTTGTCAGGTTTTTCAATACCGGTCTTAAATCCGTATGCTGTAACAATTTCAAACCATTTATCAGCGATGTTTTTTGCGCCAGGGGTTGCGCAAACACAATGTCTTGTAATTGTTTTAAATGTTGGCGTTCATTGTGCACACCGATGACTTCCAAAGCCAAAAATCGATCGATGGTGGCCTTGATATCATGCTGTAGACTGTTTTGAAAAGTGTGCACCGTTTTGCTTGGCATACCCTCGGGCCAGTGTCTGTTGGCCTGAAAACAAGGCGTGGCGCAGACCATAATCAGTGCATCCACTTGTTCCGGTCGATGTAAGGCTTGGTTAAGCGCGATTAAGCCGCCCATCGACCAACCCAGCCACACACCGCTCGGCAGGTCCAGACAATCAGAAAATAAATCGTCGGCCCGGTCTGATAACAGCGCATCCTGATTCTGACCATGACCCGGCAAATCAATCAGGTTAAGGGTAAAATCCGCAGCCAAGTGGTCCGCCCAGGCGCTGAAAATACCCGCATGCATGCCCCAACCGTGCAACATGTTGATTATCGGGCCTTGTCCCCGGGTTTGTATGATTTTCATAATAGGTTGTTGTGCTTTGGGCTGTCGGCATTGTATAAGAAATGCCCCGTGACTGAAAACAGACACTTGATAAATTCACTGTCAGAACCCAAAATTGAATAATTACTCCACGAGAAAAACAGATGACACAAGAACGCATTATTCTGGCCGGCGGCTGCTTTTGGGGCATGCAGGATTTATTTAGAAAACAGCCCGGTGTGCTATCCACCCGGGTCGGTTACAGTGGCGGCGATGTTAAAAACGCCACCTACCGCAATCACGGCAACCACGCAGAAGCCATTGAAATTATTATTGATACCGGGCAAACCAGTTTTAAAGAGATGTTGCGATTTTTCTTTCAAATTCACGACCCCACCACCAAAAATCGTCAGGGCAACGACATCGGCACAAGTTACCGCTCGGCCATTTTCTATACGTCGGATGAGCAGAAAGAAACCGCCGAAAAAGTCATTCAAGCTGCCAACGAATCCGGCTACTGGGACAATGAAGTGGTCACTGAACTAAAACCCGCCGGGGATTTCTGGGAAGCTGAACCTGAGCATCAGGACTATTTAGAGCGTTATCCCGATGGTTACACCTGTCACTTTGTGCGTAATGACTGGCGCTTGCCTGAAGATTGATTTACAGGTGTTTAAGATAGCTTCATTTTGATAATTTGTTTAGAATATACAAATCTAATATACAGAGATTAAATGGCTATACCTGACTATGAAACATTGATGTTACCTATTTTAAGTTTTCTGGAAGATGAAAATGTAAAAAAGACCAGGGAGATTATTAATCATATAATTATAAAATTTAATGTTACGGAAGAAGAAAGTAAAGAGTTGATTCCAAGTGGGCGAGCTAAGTTAATTGATAATCGTGTGGGTTGGGCGTGCACGTATTTAAGAAAATTCGGACTTATAAATTCACCTAATCGTGGTCAAAACGTTATAAGTAAAGAAGGCTTATCTTTGTTGTCAAAAAATCATAAAAGTTTAAGTCATAAGAAATTAAAAAAGCTTTACCCTTCAGCAGAACTTGAGAAAGACAGTAATAGTAAAACATCCAATAAGGATCTGACCGAAAAAACACCTGAAGAAATTATTGGTCTTCAGCACAAAGAGATCAATGAAGCATTGGCAAAAGAAATTATTGACCAAGTTATTCAGATTGACCCCAGTCAATTTGAACAATTAGTGGTCGATTTATTACTGGCCATGGGGTATGGAGGAACTGTTGAAGATGCTGGAAAGTCTGTTGGCCAATCCAATGATGGAGGAATAGATGGGCTTATTAAGGAAGACGTACTTGGCTTAGATACGATATATATTCAAGCTAAACGATGGCAGGGTATAGTGCCAATTAAAGAAATTAGAGATTTTGCGGGTGCATTATTATCTAAACGATCCAATAAAGGAGTTTTTATTACTACAAGTGATTATCCGAATTCTGCTCATGAATTTGTTTCCACGATTGATCGTAAAATAATTTTAATTAATGGTCAGCAACTTGCAAACTTTATGATTAAGTTTGATTTAGGGGTTAGTACTAAAGATATCATTACAATTAAAGAAATTGATTCAGATTATTATAATTCTTAAATATTCAATAATTCCGAATTAAACACTGCACCAATAAATCAATGTCTTCG
>CAZLAW010000117.1:0-6416 GCA_964557625.1 uncultured Marinicella sp. | reverse complement strand
TTCCCCGGTAGCTCAGTTGGTAGAGCGGGTGACTGTTAATCACTAGGTCGGCGGTTCAAGCCCGTCCCGGGGAGCCAAATACTAAAAAAGTCGCACAGGTTGCGACTTTTTTTTTGCCACTTTTAATCGGACACCTTGTGTGGATGTAATTTTTTCACATATCAGGTAAAATGTCCTGCTTTTATAAAAATCGTTTAACAGGAATAAACTATGGCGCTTGAAGAATACGATGATTATGAACAAGAGCAAATCATCAAAGATTGGCTTCGTCAAAATTGGTTCACCATCTTTGCTGGCATTGCTCTGGGAATAGGCGGCTTATGGGGCTATGCTAAATGGCAAAATGCACAAATGACGCAAAGCCATCAAGCGGCTGAAGAATATCAACAATTACAAGTGGTTTTAGACAATCAGTCAACCAGTGATGCGGCTGAAGTTTTGACCCGTTATGATGAAGAGTATGGGGTAAATTATTATTCGATGAAAGCCCATATGACCCTGGCTGAGCGTTTGATTGAAGAAGGTAAATTGGATCAGGCCGTTGCCGAATACCAAAAAGTACTGGAGGCCAAAACCGACAAACCGATGGCTGAATTGGTGCGCTTGCGGCTGGCACGTTTATATGTGGCCGATGACCAATATGAACTGGCCCGTGAACAATTATCCATGGTGCAGTCCAAGGCATACGAGACCATGGTGGAAGAAATCAAAGGCGATATATTTGTGGCTGAAAATGCACTTAAAAAAGCCCAGGATGCCTATCAACTGGCGTTATTAAGTGGCGAGGGCTATTCAGGTAAAGCTTTATTAGAAATGAAATTGGCTGATGTCAAAGTCAGCGATTAAATGAGATGCTTATGCGATTGATACCCTTGATGTTCGTACTGATTTTAACCGCTTGTGGTTCCAATAAAGATGACATTAAACCACAGGAATTATCAGACCTAAGCCGGCAAGGTAACTTTCAGGTTTTGTGGCAAAAAAAATTAAAGTCAAAAAAGAATCTGTTTGGCTACCAGTTACGGCCGGAACCGATGAACCGTTCGGTATTTACAGCTGATGTAGAAGGCGGGGTCTATCGATACCAGGCCGATAACGGTCAATTACAATGGCAAAGCCAGGTTAATCACACCATCAGTGCCGGCCCGGGTGTCAGTGAAACACTTGTGGTGGTTGCGGGCCCCGATGGACAAGTTACGGCTTTGGATGCCGATTCAGGTTCACAGCTGTGGCAAATACAAGTTAGTTCAGAAGTCCTCAGTCCACCGGTGATTGATCGAAATCGCGTCATTATCCGTTCCATGGATGGCCGTATTTACGGTTTAAGTATCAATAACGGCGAACGCCAATGGTTATTTAGCAGTGAAGTGCCTAATTTAACGCTACGTGGCACCGGTACACCCTACGCCAAAGGCGGTCGGCTCTATGTAGGACTGGACGGTGGTGATGTGGTGGCCCTGAATATTGCGGATGGTGATGTGATTTGGCAACAAAATGTCATCAATAATCAAGGTAAAACAGAAATTGACCGCATATCAGATATTGACGGGGATTTGGGGGTTGTGGCCACTGATTTATACGTCAGCAGTGCCGCCAATAAAACCCTGGCTGTGGCCACTGAATCGGGTCAACTGTTATGGCGCAATGACTACGGCAGCTATACAGGTGTTACAGTATCCAGACGTTTTATCTATTTGGCTGATCAGGAGTCCGTGATACGACAAATTGATCGTTCCAATGGTGAAACCGGGTGGACCGTTACCGATTTTAAATACCGTGAACTGACCCGACCGGTGTTTTATTTGGGTGCCTTAGTGGTGGGTGATTTAGCCGGCTATGTTCATGTGATTGATGCCTTTAGCGGAAAAGTATTAAACCGTACACAAGTGGGAAAGGACAACTTTTACGGTGCACCGGTTGTTGACGGCAACATCATTTACACCTACAACAAAGACGGCACCTTAACGGCTTTTCGTTACAACGAATAAGTGCCAATCGCATGTCTGCCGTTATCACCATCATCGGTCGGCCCAATGTGGGCAAATCGACTTTGTTTAATACCTTAACCGAGCGCCGTGATGCCCTGGTGGCGGATTTACCGGGCTTAACCCGGGATCGACAGTATGGTGAAATGACCCTGCATGATATGACCGCCACGTTGGTTGATACCGGTGGTATGTTGGGAGATGAAGGTGAGCTCACTGAGTTGATGGATGAACAAATCATGCAAGCGGTTGAAGAGGCTGATTTGTTGTTGTTTGTGGTGAGCGTCAAAGATGGGTTGGTGGGTGATGATGAAAATATCCTCAATCGGGTCAGGCCTTACCATAAACCCACCTGGTTGTTGGTGAACAAAGCAGAAAGTACCGATCCGGATGTGGCGATGGCTGAATTTTACCAATTGGGTATTGAGACCCTTTTTGCTCTGAGCACGGCCCATCGACGTGGCATTACCGAATTAAAAAATAGCCTGGCCGGTTTTCTAAAACAGCAGGCCAAACCCATCACTGAAACCCAGGATTTCGGGCCGAAATTAGCCGTCATCGGTCGACCTAATGTGGGCAAATCAACTCTGGTGAATCGCCTATTGGGTGAAAATCGGGTGTTGTCCTATGATTTACCCGGCACCACCCGAGACAGCATTCACTTACCGCTGGAATGGGAAGAATCGCGCTATACTTTGATTGATACCGCCGGTGTCCGACGTCGCTCCAAAATTGGTGAAGGCGTCGAAAAATTCAGTATTATTAAAACCATTGATGCCATTAAGGACTCCCAGGTTTGTTTGTTGCTCATTGATACCACGGAAAACATCACCGACCAAGACCTGCACCTGATTGGTCTGGCGGTCTATCACGCCAAACCGGTACTGTTGGTGATTAATAAATGGGATCATTTAACTGAAGATTACAAACAACAGGTTAACAGTCGTCTGGATCATAAATTACAGGCTTTTCAATGGTTGCCTCGGGTCTATACCTCAGCCTTGCACGGCTCGGGTTTACGTCATGTGATGGAACGGGTGGCTTTGTTACTGGAACGTGCCAATACAGAGTTGACTGCCAACCAGCTCACCAATGTTTTAAACGAGGCATATAAAGCCCATCAACCCCCTTTGGTGCAAGGCTTAAGCTCACAACTGAAATACGCCCATCCCGGCGGACATCACCCGATGCGGATTGTGATTCATGGTAAGCGAGTGGATAAATTGCCCGATGCCTATAAGCGTTATTTAGAGAACAGTTTTCGCGATGCTTTTGATTTAAAAGGCATCCCGCTGGTGTTGCAATTTAAATCAGGCCGCAATCCCTACGCCAATAAAAACAAAAACAAACCTGAATTTCCTTCCAGACGGCGTAAAAATAAACACTGATTCTGTAATTCTGTGAACAGGATGCTAAAATAACCGGCTTTTCAGTCACGGCCATGCCCATGTCCCATTCAGCCCAAATATTAGACGGTAAAAAGGTTTCAAAGACATTACAAAACAGTTTATCAAAGCAGATTAAAAAGCGTGTGGAAGCGGGTTTTGATGCCCCTGGCCTGGCGGTGATTTTGGTTGGAAATGATGAAGCTTCTGCGGTCTATGTCAGCAATAAAATTAAAGCCTGTGAACGCACCGGTATTCGCTCCAAGTCTTACCACTTACCGCGCCAAACATCAGCGGTGGCGTTGTATAATTTAATTGATGAATTGAATCAAAACCCACAAGTGCATGGCATCCTGGTGCAATTGCCGTTACCTGAGCACATTGATGAAACTGAAGTCACCAATCGCATTAACCCGCAAAAAGACGTGGATGGGTTCCATGCCATTAATGTGGGGCATTTGGCCCTGCGACAACCGGGGTTACGTCCCTGTACGCCGCGTGGTGTTATTACTTTATTGCATCATTATGAAATCGATCCCAAAGGACACCACTGTGTAATTGTGGGGGCCTCCAATATTGTGGGTCGACCGTTGTTGCTGGAAATGCTGTTTGCCGGCGCCACCGTCACCAGTTGCCACCGTTTTACCCGAAATCTTGAACAACATGTGGCGCAAGCGGATATTATTTGTGTGGGGGTCGGCAATCCGGATGTGGTTAAGGCGGATTGGATTAAACCGGGCGCAATTGTGATTGATATCGGGATTAATCGACTGTCAGACGGCTCATTGGTGGGTGACATTGATTTTGCAGTGGCCAGCAAAAAAGCGCAATGGATTACACCGGTTCCCGGTGGGGTTGGACCAATGACAGTGGCGACCTTGATGCAAAATACTTTTGAGGCCAGTTTATTGGGTTGATTGGTCTTCTGATTTGGGTTGTTTATCGGACGATTGCTTTTCAACTTTGTCTGCAATGGCATTCATGGCGCGATCAAACAAGGGCACCTGATCTAATTTAATCGCATTACCGGTACGAAAATCATCAGCAATTTCATCCACGCTTTTATCGGTCACTTTGATGCCGCGCGCATTGACAAACAATCGTTTTTGGCTGATGGGACTGATCCAGGATAGCTTGGCCCGAATGTTACCATTCTGATCAGCATCGACAAATTCAATCCAATCACCCACGACTAAACTGTCTGCTTTTTGATAAAACGCATCTTCAATGTGTTCAACTTCACGGTTCTGATCATTGATTTTTTTATTGGCGATAAAGTGAACAATTTCGGGTTGTTCGTCCTGGTCTTCCTTAACGGTAAAAGCTTCTTGCGGCAAGACAAACTCATGGTCTTGATCACTGGCCTGTTCCAAACCGTTGATTTCCAATA
The DNA here is from genome assembly GCA_964557625.1 of uncultured Marinicella sp. Classification (GTDB taxonomy): domain Bacteria; phylum Pseudomonadota; class Gammaproteobacteria; order Xanthomonadales; family Marinicellaceae; genus Marinicella. Next base: position 1,656 of record CAZLAW010000117.1, on the reverse strand, counting down.
ACAGTTGGTATAAATCGGCGGTTTTTTGTTTCACACTGCGTTCATCAAAAGCCACTAAACGCAAACCATTGCTCAAAAAATCACACACATGGCTGACCTGGGCTTTGGTGGCTTGTTTCTTTTTATCTTTCACCGAAACAAAAATCAGCTTATCCACAAATTTTACATAGGGTTTAATCACCTCAGGTTCATCATGATGGCGTAAATGAATCAGGGTGAGGACATTGGCCCAGGGTGTGAGTAATAAATCAGTCACCTGTTTAGGCAACTGGTATTTTTTCATTTTTGTTTCTAAAATTTCAGCGGTTTTGGCTTTGGCATTAAATATCCGCTCTTCACCGAGGGCTTTTTCGTAGGTGCGTTTTTCGATGACTTTGGTTTTCTTTTTGTTTTTGGCATCAAAAGTCTGAAATTCTTCAATCAGGGCGGGAAAATCAATTTCGTCCTGTTGGTGCTCCAGAATATGCTGAACAATGCTTTCCACCTTGTTGATAAAGACCTTGTTACGATCACTTTCTTCGGTCCAGCCAATCGACGCTCTGGCCAGCACATCTAATAATTTGCGGGCATTGTTGTTTTTATTGGAAAACAACCTGCGGTCATTTAAGGCAATATGCAGGTAAGGGATTTGCAACCGTGATAACAAAACCTGAATTTGTGCCGGTAAATTGCGGTCTTCCACCAAAAACTCAAACAACATGCTGACCAGATCAATGGTGTCTTCGTCTGTTTTATTAACATTACGCTGTTGACCATCATCCACATCCAGTTCCTGAATGCGTTTAATCAGCACTTCTTTGATTTGCTTGGGACTTAAGGCCGAACCACCGGCATTCATTTGTTGCAATTCATGGGACTGTAACAAACTCAGGGCTGAGTTAACCACATTGGCATCGTATACGGCCACCGGCGTGATTTGTCCCTGGTGCCGTTCATTCAGCGCAGATAGTATGGTTTGATACGTTTGGTCGTCAATGGGAGCCGCCGGCCGATAGGCCTGATTTTGAAGATTTGGATTGGTTTGCCGGCCGGTCTCATGGGGTATTGTCTGATGACCGCTCGGCAGCTCTGTTTGACGGTAATGAGACGAGGCGCTTTGTTGCCCGGGCAAGGTAAACTTAATGTCCGGATATATACCTTGTTTGATTAAATACTGGTTAATGTCTTCATAAGGCTTGCCCAAATTTTCAATCAAACTGCGTTCATACAATTTTATGATAATGAGCAGGGTATTGGTTTCGATTGGTAATAAATCAAGCGGGGCGGCAAAAGCATGGACAATCACATGCGGCGAGACCGGGATTTGACTGAGTTTTAAATCACTGCCACCGGCCAATAGGGTAAACCGTTTTTCTAAAGCGTACAACTGATTGTGAAAATAGGTGTTGGATTTCTCGATTAAGTTGGTAACGGCTAATTTTTTATCCAATTCCTTTTCTTCCACCAAAGACAAACCGTCGGTTTTAGCCGCGGCCGGATTACTTTGGTCACTTTTTATGTATTCATAATCGCCCTTTTTAAATTGTTTAAAGGCATACTGGATGTTGTCTGAAAACTTGCGCACCATCAGTTCTTTCTTTTTGCGTACCGTCCGCATGGCTTCGAAGTACTGGCTTTGCATGTCATTGGTTTCGGCTTTTTCAGCCATATCAAACA
>CAZLAW010000116.1:1911-6497 GCA_964557625.1 uncultured Marinicella sp. | reverse complement strand
TGATTCACGGTGATAAGGGCCTGTTACTCACCGAGAGCAAAAAAGAAAAACATGAGCGCAATAAAGGCGTTAAAACCGGCTTTAACCATGAAGCGGACCAGATTAAATCTTCCGGCCGTGACCGGGGTCCTGCCGGTGATGACTGGATTGATCCGACACCGGTTTCTTTACTGGAGCATCCTGAGATTGAAATGGAGCGTTTTCAGCTGTCGGTGGGCCGCGAGCAGGGCGTTAAGCCCAGTAACATTGTTGGCATGATTTGTAATGAAGCTGAGCTCGATCGAGAATACATCGGCCAGATTGATATCTATGACCAGGTCACCACGGTTGATCTACCCGCGGATATGCCCAAAGAAATCATGGATATCCTGTGGAAAGCCCGTTTATGCGGTCGTAAAAGTGAGATTAAGAAACTCGGTGAAGCCGGAAGCAAACCGAAAGGCCGGAAATTTGACAAAGATGATTCAGGAAGCCGTAAAAAACGTCAAAAGCCCAAACGAAAAGGTGGTAAAAAGTCGGGTCGGAAGCCGAAGAAATAGATTAACACTTCAGTCAAACTCTTTTCTTAGACATTGCTGATGGCTTAATGGGTGCTTATGAGATTGATTTGAAAAGCATCGCTTTTGTATGCTTTGCATACTGGGTATTCGGATCAAGTCCGAATACGATGCGTTGTATTAGGTTTAAGCTGGTGTTCAGAGCAAAAGGAGGGGTTTAAATGATTACTGTATACGCATGATAAGAATTTTTTAATTCCATTTAGCACATTATCGTCTCGATTGTTATCATGGATGATTTAACCACAGGCATTTATGACTGAATCAACATTTCAAAGTAAGTTACCTCATTTAGGCACCAGTATTTTTACCGAGATGTCGATACTGGCACACAAACATCAAGCGATCAACTTATCGCAGGGTTTTCCTGAATTTGATACACCTGATTTTCTCAAAAAGGGTATTCAACAGGCGATCAGTGCGGGTAAGAACCAATATGCGCCATCGCCGGGGATTCCTGCTTTATTAACCCAGATTGGCGAACTGGTGCAACGGTGCTATATTAGGGAAGAAGCACGGCGTCTGGATCCGATGACAAACATCACCGTCACAACCGGTGCCACGGAGGCACTGTGGGTGACTTTTCAGACTCTTATTCGGCCCGGTGATGAAGTGATTGTCTTTGATCCTGCTTATGATGCTTATGAACCCGATATTCAATTAGCCGGTGGTGTCTGTCGGCATATTGCCATGACCGCACCGGATTATGCCATTGACTGGCAGCAGGTGAGGGCAACAGTGAATGACAGAACCCGTGCCATTGTCATTAACAGTCCGCATAATCCGACCGGAACCTTGCTCAGTCAAAGTGATTTGCAAACGCTACAAGACATCGTTCTTGAACACAGTCTTTATGTCATCAGTGATGAGGTTTATGAACACATGACCTTTGATGGTCAGCGTCATGAAAGTGTGCTGCGTTATCCGGATTTATTTGAGCGGTCATTTGTGATATCGAGTTTCGGTAAATCTTTTCATTGCACCGGCTGGAAGCTGGGTTATTGTGTGGCGCCTGAGTACCTGATGACTGAATTTAAGAAGATTCATCAGTACGTGACGTTTTCATCATTTACTCCGGCGCAACATGCCATTGCATCGATGCTGGCGCATCATCCAGAACACATTGAGGCGTTGTCAGGCTTTTATCAACATAAGCGTGATTTATTGGTTGATGCTTTAAAAGATTCTCGGTTAAAGGTTTTACCGTCACATGGCACCTATTTCTTAGGTGTGGATTATTCAGCAGTGTCGGAATTAAATGACCTGGCATTTTGTCACTGGCTGACCAAAGAGATCGGCGTCGCGGCCATTCCCTTAAGTCCGTTTTATCAGGCCGATGTTCTTGAGGAATACCATAAGCACAATAAAGTCGTGCGTTTATGTTTTGCTAAGCATGACGAGACACTGCTGAAGGCGGCTGAGATTTTGGGTGGCCTTTGACCATTCAACATAATCATTTCACAAGATATTAATAGACAAGAGATAAATTAAAATAGGCTTCGTCAACATTAATTATGATGGCCACTGATAATATAAATAGCGTTTAATTAATTTTTGTGAGAAACTGATTCAAAAGAGAGGTGAGTATTAATACTCAATGGATAAAAACGCAATCGAATCCATTAAACAACAAAAAAAGAGGCATTCATGAATAATTTAAAGTCATTAGGTCTGTTAACGGCCATGGCATTGCTGATATCAGCATGTCAGTCGGAAAATAATCAGTCGGGTGCTGCTAAATGGGGACAAGCACCGGTTAATCAGGATAAAAAGAATCTGGATGTGATGCCGGTGACGCCGGCCATTAATTATCCGGTGGTGATTGATTTGGCTCATTTCCCACGCGTAGATTACGACAACCGTCCTGAAATTCCTGTCACTGAGGGTGTGCGTCGTCAAGGCACATTCGTCTCGCCGGAACAAGCGGATCAACTTCGAGCGGAGTCTTTGTTCTTACCACCCAATAACAATATTCAGGTCTTTCAAAGTCCAGAGACCGGGATGATTTATGGGCCTGCGGCTGTCCCTCAATTGTTGAATACCTTTGACGGTCCGCAGTTTTATAACTCCACACCGCCTGATCATGAATTCACGGTCGGTGAAAACTATGTTATTGGGGTGACTAACGGTACTTTTATGATTTTAGATAAAAACGGCGTGCCCCAGGGTGGAGCGGTTGATTATGATGTGTTTTTTTCAAGCGTGCCGGAATGTGCTAACGGAACGTTTGATCCCAATGCTTATTATGACGAAGAGCAAAAACGCTACATTATAGGTACTGCCGGTAATGGTGTGTACTGTTTTGCGGTTAGTACAAGTGAAGACTTAAGCGGTGGCGGTACATTTAATTTATACGGTTTCACCACCATTCAAGTTGTGACTGATTTTTTTGATTATCCGCACATGGGCGTGGGCAATGAGGCCTTGTTTATGGGAGCCAATATATTTTTGAACAATGGTTTCAGGGCAGATGTCTGGGCGATTGACAAGTTTGCAGCTTACGCAGGCGCGCCGTTACCAACCCCGGTTCGACAAACATTAAACAGTGGTGCCGACACACCGCAACCGATGAACATTAATGGCTTCGCGCAAGGTACTTTGCCTGTTGGTGATACCCATTACATTCTTTCTGATGGTGTTTTTGATGGTACCACCCTTTCGCTTTATTCCTGGGAGGATCCTTTTGGCGCCAATATTTTTACCAACACAGGTAATGTTGATTTAAATGCAGCTTCCGGTGTCAATGCCGGTTACCCAATTGATCAACCGCAAGCCGGCTCCGGTGGTGATCTGCAAGGTAATGACTGGCGGGTTTTAGATGCAGAATACCGCAATGGCTCAATCTGGATGGCACATACCATCGCCTGTAACCCGGGCAGTGGTACGGTGAATTGTGTTCGTTGGGCTGAAATCGATATCAATAACGGCAATGGGCCGATTGTAGAACAAGCCGGTGTGATTGCCATTGATGGCGAGTATTTATCTTTTCCAGATGTGGCAGTGAACGGCTGTAACGACATGACCATTGGATTTTCCCGCACCTCTCCAAGTATTTTTCCCGGTGTTGCTTTCACTGGTCGATTAGGAACTGATCCTCTAAACCAGGTCAATCCGGTACAAATCCAAAAAGCTGGCGAGGTCACCTATCGCTCCTTTGAAGGATCGCCCCCGAGACGTTGGGGCGATTACAGTGAAGCCGCCAGTGATCCCGATGGAGTCAGAACCTGGTTTATGGGCGTGTACGCTGCTGATAATATTCCCGGCTCAACCAATTGGGTGACCAATATTGGTGAATTCACCACAAGCTGTGGTTTAACGGATTTAATTTTTGCAGATGGATTTGAGGGTTTTGTTGATTTGATTTTCAAAAACGGCTTTGAGAATTAAATGAACCACTTGGCTCCATAAACCACACAGTTAAAAAACATAGGAGTACGGAAGTATCTCACCAAGCGATGTTGAAGCGTAATTTAAGACAGCAACTTTATTGAGTTTCATCGATAGGCGACCACAAGGGTCGCAGCTACGGTAAGTTTTTTTGTCATTCTCGCACTGCCCTATGGGGCCCTACTGTTGGTGATGCGATAAAAATTCTTCAGGAAAGAATTTTAATGCAAACCCTTAAGATGAGTTATCAGGGATGATACGAATAATCTCTGAACGTTGGGTTATGAACTGTCTGTTATGAGATACTCGGGTCGAGGCCAAGTATGATGTTCGTCACTTTTGTTCACTGCGTGAACTGGGTATCCGGGTCGAGCCCGAATACGTCGCGTGGGTTAAAGAAAATGGCTTATTGATACAACTCAAAATTCTTAATGTAATTATCCACTACCGGATTAATATGCTGGCTTGAGACATCTGCACCATAAGCGTAGGCGTTTCTGAGTCTGGAAGAGGAGATGTCGATGGTCGGTTGGTTTTTGGCGACATAAACATTGGGGTTGTGTTCTTTGAGGTGTTCGATAAAGCAGTCGTTGATGGGGTGGCCGGGGCGTTCGTGGACCATCAGGCCGAAGCGGTTAATCA
>CAZLAW010000116.1:0-1811 GCA_964557625.1 uncultured Marinicella sp. | reverse complement strand
CTGTTCGATGTAGGCATTTAAAATACCATCGAGGATATCATAATCGGGCAAGCTGTCGCTGTCTTGCTGATCGGGTCTGAGTTCGGCGGACGGTGGCTTGTTGATAATATTCTCCGGGATTACCGGATGCTGTTCGTTGCGGTATCGACACAGGGCATACACCTGGGTTTTATAGACATCAATAATCGGCGAAAAACCACCGACCATATCACCATAGAGGGTGCTGTAACCGACCGCTGATTCACTTTTGTTACTGGTGGCGAGGACCAGTTTGTTCTGGTTGTTGGAAAAAGCCATCACCAGCAAGCCGCGGATGCGGGCCTGCAGGTTTTCATCGGTTAAACCCTGATGATAGGACTCAAAACATGCAGTCAGTTGATCTTCCATCACCCGGTGGGCAGCTTTAATCGACACAGTGTCATGCTGAATGCCGAGATTAACCGCCAGTTGCCGGGCATCTGCCACAGAATGATCTGAGGAATATTTAGAGGGTAAGAGCAGGGCATGGACTTTTTCCGGACCTAAAGCATCAGCCGCCAAGGTCGCCACCAGGGCTGAATCAATCCCGCCGGATAAGCCTAATATGACTTCACTGAAACCGTTTTTACGGACATATTCCTTGAGCGCCAGAACCAGGGCGTTGTATAAATCAGCGAGTGGGTTTTTATCTGCTTTTCTGCCGGCCAATTGGTTCAATGCATGGGTTTCTATGGCTTCAGTAAAACCCGGTAACTGTTCGCTGCTGTTGCCATTAATCAGCCCACTGTGACCGTCAAACAGCAATACATCCTGCCCGCCGATGGCATTCACATAGACCAATGGTGTTTTGAGAGCTCGTGCGGTTTGGGAAAATTGCTGATGCCGGCGTTCGGGTTTGCCCAGCACATAGGGCGAAGCGCCTAAATTTAGTAATAACGAAGCACCGAGGCGGGCTTGTTGTTTGACGGCTTGTGCAACATGCCACAGGTCTTCACAGATACTGACACCAATGGTGGTGTCTTTATTCTTAATGCTGACTTCAAATAGACCGTCACTGTGACCTGAGACAAAATGTCTGGCTTCATCAAAAATCAGATAATTCGGCAGGGCTTGTTTATCATAAAAGCCCAGGAGCTCGCCATTATTAATAATGGCCGCACTGTTGTAACAGCGTGGCTGACCATCTTCACCCACCGGTGCTGTACGCGGCAAGCCGATGACAGCGACCAGATCCGTGCATTTGGGCGCCATTTCATTCAGGGCATTCAAGCAATCTGCGATAAAATAATCATGCAACAGCCAATCGCCACAACCATAGCCACTGATTGTCAGTTCCGGAAAGACGATGATATCGGCGCGGTCTTGTTGGGCTTGTTCAATGGCACTTAAAATGCGCTGTTGGTTACCGCGGATATCACCGGCGGTGGTGTTGATCTGCGCCAGGCAGATGCGAAGTTGGGCTATGTGCGATTCTTGGCCTGACATTCAGACCACCAACAAACTGTAATCAAGGGCTTTGACCGAGTGGGTGAGGGCGCCGACTGAGATAAAATCCACACCGGTGGCGGCGATATCGGCCACTGTGTCCAGATTCACATTACCAGATGCTTCCAAAGGTGTTTTGCCGTGACTGATTGCCACCGCTTCGCGCATCATGTCATTGGACATATTATCGAGCATAATGCGATAGACATCACAGGCCAGAGCCTGCTGTAACTCGTCTAAGTTGGTCACTTCGACCTCGATAAGAACAACATCATCGTGAAAATCACGGAGTTTTTTGACAGCGTTTTCGATTCCGCCGGCGGCTTTGATGTGGTTTTCTTTGAGCA
>CAZLAW010000115.1:0-6660 GCA_964557625.1 uncultured Marinicella sp. | reverse complement strand
TGGCATGCTATACTGCTTTATTTTTCGGCTGCAGTATGGATATTAATCAAACCGTAATCATCATTATCATCACCGGTGTTGTGACCTATATGGGCTGGCAGAACCGGGCACTGCAGGAACGTCTGATTTTCTGGCCGCCGGCCATTAAAGACGGTCAATATGAACGTTTTGTCACCCACGGTTTTATCCACGCCGATGGTATGCATTTGTTGTTTAATATGTTCACTTTTTATTTCTTCGGGCGCATTATCGAAGAATTTTATCGCCAATATCTCGGTGGCGCGGGTTTTGTGGTGTTTTATTTGTCTGCGATTGTGGTGGCCATGCTACCGTCATACGTTCAAAATAAGGACAACGGCCACTATGCCAGTCTCGGTGCATCCGGTGCTGTAACAGCGGTGTTGTTTGCTTATATTTTATTTGCGCCGTGGCAGCTGTTATATATTTTTGGGATTATTCCGATTCCGTCGATTGTTTTTGCGATGCTGTATATTGTTTTTAGTATTCAGGCGCATAAACGCGCCAGCGATAACATTAACCACAGCGCGCATTTGTATGGGGCGTTGTATGGTGTGATTTTGACCATTGTTCTTGAACCAAAGGTTGTTACTTATTTCTGGCATCAATTACTGAATCCGGGCTGGTTTTCGTAACTTAATTAATCATGAAAATTGATCACTTTACCATGCTGTAAAGCCGGTAAATGAAAATGTCGGGCCAGAGTTTGGCCCATATCCATAAAGCCATTGCGCAGACCAATGTTCTGACCGGGGATATTGGGGCCGAAAAATACCACCGGGACATGCTCACGGGTGTGATCAGAGCCCGGTTGGGTGGGATCACAACCATGATCAGCAGTCATTAATGCGATGTCATCGGCTTTGAGTTCGGCCATGAGTTCAGGCAAGCGGGCGTCGAATTCTTCTAAAGCTTTGGCATAACCGGCCACATCGCGACGGTGGCCATATAAACTGTCAAAATCAACAAAATTAACAAATATCAGGGTATTGTCTTGGGCAGATTTGAATTCTGCCATCATGGCATCAAATAAATTCATGTTACCGCTGGCTTTAACCTTTTTGGTGATACCGCGATCGGCAAAAATATCGGCAATTTTCCCCACTGAGATCACCTCACCACCATTGTCTTTCATGACATCCAGTAAGGTCGGTTCAATCGGTTCTGTGGTTAAATCCCTGCGGTTACCGGTGCGTTGGTAATTGTCAGGGGCATCACCGACAAAAGGCCGGGCAATCACCCGGGTGATATTTAATGGTTCGGTCAGTTCTTTCGCCACTTGGCAGACTTTCATTAAGCGGTCTAAACCAAAATGGTCTTCATGGGCGGCGATCTGAAACACCGAATCTGCTGAGGTATAAACAATGGGCTTGCCGGTTTTAATATGCTCATCACCCAAACGGGCAATAATTTCAGTACCCGATGCATGGCACTCACCGAGGACACCGGGTAAATCACAGCGTTGAATTAAATCATCAATAAGATCTTTCGGAAAGCAGGGCACTTCTTCAGGAAAGGTCGCCCATTTAAACGGCACCGGTACCCCGGCCATTTCCCAGTGGCCACTGGGGGTGTCTTTATCACGACTGACTTCTTCGGCAAACCCGTAAGCACCGGTGGGTGCTTGAATTCGATCTAACCCCGGTGGTTCTTGTCCCCAGCTCTCAGCCAAAGCCTCCACCAAACCTAACTGGGTCATATGCGGGATATGCAACGGTCCTGAACGTTTTTCATTATCCGCTTCACCGGCCGCACAAGCCTGTGCAATATGCCCCAAAGTACATGTCCCTGCATCACCATACTGATCAGCATCGGCACTGGCACCAACGCCCAAAGAATCCAACACTAAAATAACCGCTCGTGGCATATGTATCCATTTATCGTCAAATGAGACAATTTACCACAAACTGGGTTATGGTCAAAATTTACTGTGTTACATCCAGTTTTTGAAAACACTTTTAAGCAACAATAATGATAAAATCATATTTTTGTGGCTATTTTATGGGTAAATATTCAGCCTCCGGTATTCAAGGCCAGTTTGAATCTGGATCTAATGAATTGGTCTTAAAAAATAAACTTGACCCGTGGTGCATTTGGAGTGATTTTTGGAAAATTAAGATGGTTTTACCTCCAAAAAACGTTATGTCATTCCGACTAAGCGTAGCGCATGGAGGAATCTCCTCAATTTTGCGACAAATTTCTACCAATGGGAGATATCTCCACTCGCTCCGCTCGGTCGATATGACAGTATTTTTTTTATTCGTCCTAAATGCACCACGGGTAAACTTGGTATTATATTGCCTGAAGAAATGGATGATGCGGAAACACTATTGCTCAAAAAACTTTACGATTATGTATTTCAAAATCAAACTCCTCAAGAACTAACTATTCAATTAATAATGGCATGGCATCGCAAATGGTTAGGCGCTATTTATGAGTGGGCAGGAGAATTCATATCGGTTAACCTGAGTAAAGAAGATTTTGTGTTCGCCAACGCCGAACTTATTCCAAAACTAATGTTAAAGATGGAGGTTAATTATTTTTCTCAGTTTTCTGAACTAAAAAACATGAATTCTCGAGAACTTGTTTCCTATATGGCAGAAACTCATGTTGAGTTTATTTTGATTCATCCGTTTCGAGAAGGTAATGGTAGATTGTCGAGGTTGATTCTGGATGTTATGGCTGTTAAATCTGGATATTACCCAATGGATTATTCATTGTGGGATGAAAACAGGGATTATTATTTTAAAGCTATTCAGGCGGGACTTACTGGAAATACTAATCCCATGAAAAGACTGATCAAAGATATATTGCTTTAATCAGTCAATTGTAACTGACTAAATTTTTCGTGTTTGGATTGCAGTTTTTTTTCAATAACATCAACAGCTAAACCGATTTCAATGGCGCTTGAACTTGCAACAGCACGGTTGATTTTCTTTTGTAAGGTTTTCTTGTTTTTCTTAGACTTTTCCATCTGTTAATTTTACTATGTTTTGAAGCTTTTTCAGCAAAATATAGCCTCATAAATGAATAGGAAACTATCCCAAGATTGAGATTTTTTAAAATGTGGTTTTAGTTAACCTTAACGTTTAACGGCCTCTTGCGGTTGAGTGAGATCCACGGGTCTTCGCCCGAGGATGACGGGGTGATTGGAGCTAAACACAACTTTACGAATATAGCTTTGTGAAACTTCAGTCTAAACCCTTAATTAATCCACCACCGTCAACTTACGCTCAAAAAAATCAAAAATGGTTTTATAGACATGGTATTGCGCTTGCTCACCGCTGATGCCGTGCTTAGCACCGGGATAAACCATGTTCTCGAATAAAATACCGTGATCTTGGAATTTGCTCATCACCGTGGTGGCGTTGGTGAACAGAACGTTGTCATCGGCCATGCCGTGAATCAGTATTAAACGGCCGTCTTTGAGATTTTCAGTGTCACCATATATCGCAGTTTTTTCGTAACCGTCGGCATTGAGTTGGGGCGATGACATATAACGCTCGGTGTAATGGGTATCGTACAGGCGAAAATCCGAGACCGGTGCTACGGACACACCGATGGCAAATTCTTCCGGGGCTTGGGTCAGGGCGCGTAAGGCCATATAACCGCCATAAGACCAGCCGAAGATACCGATGCGTTCTGAATCGACATAATCTAAAGATTTAAGATAATTCACGCCTATCAATTGATCATCCAGCTCCACTGAACCCATTTGCTTATAAATTGGGTCTTCAAATTTTTTGCCACGCCGCGCCATGCCACGATTATCGAGCACAAAAACCAGATAGCCCTGTTGCGCCATATATTGTTCGAACATTCGGCGGGGCCAGGCTTTGGTCACCAATTGCGCACCGGGGCCGCCATAGGTGTAGAAAAACACCGGGTATTGTTTATCTTTTGAGAAACCCGCCGGCTTAATCATGCGATAATACAAAGTCTGGTCATCTTCGGCTTTCAGGGTGCCAAATTCATTCTCGATATGGGCCTCTAAATAGGGGTAATAGGGATGGTCTTTATTCAGTGCATTTTTATTCAGCCAGGTGATGCGCTCGCCATCGGCCTGATGCAAGGACGTTTGCGGTGGATGTTCGCGATCACTCCAGGTATCGATATACACCGAAGCATTGTCTGCCATTGAAATCTCATGCATACCTTCGCGTTGGGTGATTTTTTTGGGTTTTTCTGGTGTGGCGGTATCCAGAGATTGCACATACAACTGTTTTTCCAGCGGCGAATCATAGGTACCGGTGAAATAAACCAGGCCTTGCTTTTCATCCACACCAACTATTTCATCCACCATCCAGTCGCCGGCGGTGATGGCTTTCATTTGTTTGGTGATTGGATTGACATGATAAAGGTGTTTAAAACCGGATCGTTCTGAAGCCCAAAGAAAATCATTGTCGTTCAGAAACTGCCAGTCATGATGCAGGTTTATCCAGGTATCAGATTGTTCTTTCAATAGAATGGATTGTTCATCATTCAAAGTTACTTGAATCATTTCCAACAGTTGCTGGTTTCTGGATTGGCGTTGATAAGCCAGTGCCTGACTGTCCGGTCGCCATTTAACCCGCGGGATATAAATGTCTTTATTGTCACCGGTATCAATCCAGTGAATATCACCGGATTTCAATTCAATTCGACCCAGCCGTAGCGTCACATTCGCTTCGCCGGTATAAGGATAACGCTGTTCAATGACTTCAATGTTATCGGCATTAATTTCATAGCGTTTGGTGATGCTCACAGGCGATTCATCCACCTGTAAAAAAGCAATGTGTTGCTCATCCGGTGACCACCAGTAACCGGTGTCGCGGTCCATTTCTTCCTGCGCCACAAATTCAGCCATGCAGTTTTTAATCACACCTTGACCATCAAAGGTTAAAGCTCGGGCATGCCCACCCTCGCTTGGAACCACAAAAATATCCTGATCACGGATAAAGGATACATAATTGCCTTTCGGAGAAAATCGGGCATCGGTGTCAAAGTCTTCAGAATCAGTCAATTGCGTCACCGCTTTATCGGCAGCCACACCAAGCCGATAAACGAACAAATCACCACCCAGGGGAAATAACAGTGATTGACCGTCCTGTGACCAATCGTATTCAATAATCCCGCTTAGACCCGCTAAGCGCTGGCGTTCGCGCCGGGCTTTTTCTTCATCGGATAATTCAGCTTGCTCCGGCTGCAACACGTCAGAATCCACCAACAGACGGGTCTTATTATCGGCTATGTGATATTCCCACAAATCATATCGGTCTTTATTGTCGGCTTTCCCGCGCAAAAATGTCACCCGTTCACCATCTGGTGAGACTTTAACCACGCGCATCGACGCACCGGCTAAATCCGGGCTTGAAAATAACCGCTTCAAAGTTAACTTATCTGCCATAACAGATCCTGAAAACAACACAACCAAAACAAAACGCCACATGGGATTCCTTACATTGAAAAGGCCTTATGTTAGAGAAAACCCGGCGAACGGTCAACTGATTAAATTTCAATGCTCAAGACTTCATCTGTCCTGGGACTTCTTTAGTGTAATCAATAGTAGATAACCACAGAGGCACAGAGATCACAGAGTCAGGTAGGATGGGCTCCGCCCATCACTTGTATGTATTCACTACAGAGGTCACATAGTTGTGACAGCAGGTACAAATTTCATGTTATTAAGTTGCACGTTGGTATTTTATTATCGTATCTGCTGGGCTTGCCCCAGCCATGCCCCGCATCAGGGTTTAATATGCGCGTAAAACCTAACTTTTATCTTATAAACTCTTTTAAATGTTTACCGTAAGAAGTGCAGCCTCGAAAGTAATAATCCCAAGCAAGTCAAAGTGAAAACCAGAAATTGCCAGTTTGTTTCAGACATAAATTTAATTACATCTTTTCTCTGTGTCTCTGTGATTATATTTTATTGTATTCACCACAGAGGCACAGAGGTCACAGAGTTTTGAACTGTTATAAATTACAGTACAGAAAATTTCCGTTATAGGTGTCCGTGAATTACGTTGCTTAAAGTGATTTCACTCACCACCGCTTACGGTCTTTAAAAGCTTTTTGCTCATCGGCTTCATGGGTCTGGTTCCAGATTTTAATGCGGTTGTTTTTGCTGGTGAGGTTGCGAAATTGATACCAGGATTCGCATAACAGTGCCATACCGCGACTGCCGGTCCAGCTTGTATTAAACAGCTTTTTGGCGCCGGCCACCGCATCCGGGCTGTGTTTTATAAGTTCATCGGCCAGGGATTCGGCGGCGGCTAAGGGTTTATCTTGGATATGCGTGATTAAGCCGAATTTTTGTGCGTCTTCGGCGTTGATGATTTTTGCGGTCATGGTCAATTCCTTGGCGACATCCGCACGGCAATGCTCGCGCAGTGCGAGCGTGCCGCCCATATCGGGAATTAATCCCCAACGGCCTTCCATAATCGAAAACGTGGATTCCGGTGAGGCCATTCGAAAATCCGCGCCCAGCACAATCTGCAAACCACCACCCCAACACCGTCCCTGAATGGCGGCAATCACCGGCACCGGCACCCGCCGCCAACCGGTGGAAACCCGTTGCGCCAGATTCGACCGCCAGGGCAGCCATTTAAACAGTAACTTTAAGGGATTTTTCGGCGAGGCCATCACCGACTTCACATCCAA
>CAZLAW010000114.1:0-6770 GCA_964557625.1 uncultured Marinicella sp. | reverse complement strand
AATAAAATTAATCAGCTTTTACATACAGGCGATGTAAAACATTTCACCCTGTTTATTGATGGGAATGGTATGTTTTCACGTAAAACCGCTTTTAATCTGATTTTTGAAAAAGCAAAAATTATAAGCCTGGATCTTCCCGGTATAGATTTTCCGGATCCTGTTTTGAGAGATTGCATTGCCATGGCCCGTGAAAACAACTTTGAAGAAATTAAGTCATTGGGGTGTTTTAAAGCAAAAGCCATGCTTCATAATAATAAGAAAATCAATGACCTGACAGGACTTGATAAATTAACTCATCTTGAAAGACTGACATTGAATGATCATGAAGTTGAATCGATAGACTTAAGCCCTTTTAAACAACTGAACTATATTAATCTGGATGGTAACCAATTAAGTAATGTTGACTTAAGTCACAATCAACAGTTGTTACAAGCCAATTTTTCAAATAATAATCTATCGACTTTTAAGGCTTCTAACAAGCGAATCAGAATTTTAAATCTCAATAATAATAAGCTGAATAAAATTGATTTAACCGGTGTGCCAAATCTAAGAAGCCTGTCATTAAAAAATAACGGATTAACCACCCTCGATATTTCAAACTTAAGCCTATTGAGACAACTTGATGTGAGTAGCAACCGGTTAAACACCATCGGCTTAGATAAGATTCCTTATCTGCAGACGATTAATCTCGAAAATAATCCCTGGAATGAAGAAACATACCGTTATTTTAGAGACAGGTTCTGGCCTTTTTCGGAAAATGTTGCCAATGAAAAACTCTTTAAGCAGTCAGTGACCTTTGTCAAAAAATATTCTGCCAGTGATCAGCTTTTTCCGGATCCGACTCTAAGAAGGTGTATCACAAAACATGTTAATGATGCTCAGGTGAACTCATACAGTGAAATTGATCATCTTTCATGTCAGGGACGTGATATCAAAAACCCGCAAGGTTTGAATTTATTAAATCAATTGAAACACTTATCACTTCAGTCCACAAGAATAAATTCCATTGAACTTAGTACATTTAAAAACTTGGTATCCTTTACGCTAAGAAATAATCCTCTGAAGTCATTAGATTTAAGAGGAACGTCAAAACTCAAATCAGCCACGCTCAATAATAATAAGCTTCAGATCATCAAATTTGACCCGGCTCATGACTTAATATATCTTCAAATCAACAATAATAATCTGAGTGAGCTGGATGTTCATTCAATGCCCTCACTGACAAAAATTTTTGCACAAGACAATCAGATTAAATCACTAAAATTGGATCATTTCCCTTCCTTGACACATCTTAATTTAGCCAATAATTTTATAAATTCCATTGATGTGAGATACCATTTAAATCTGAAATATCTGTACTTAAACAATAACTTTATTTCACATATGAGTGTTCAGGGAATGCAAAACTTAGTCACCTTGCAAGTGGCTAATAATCGTTTACAGTCACTTGATATAACAGGTGCTCTGACATTGAAATCATTGCAAATATTTGGAAATAGATCTTTTATACCTAAAATATCAGGGACATCTGTTGAAATTATGCAGGTGGATTCAAATCAGTATAAGTCATTAAAAAATACCAACCAACTTTCTCAATTTTTAATCATTGAAAAATATGAACCAGACAGATATTTTTTGAAAAAGCAGTAAATTCTGTCAATAGGTTGCCTTATACAAAGGAAATATTATGAATAAATTAAACCTACTTAATTCCATCACTCTTTTATTGGCCGGCGTCAGTTTGTTTCTAACGTGTTCTATTTCAATAGCTCAAGAATTAGAGCAGAAGCCAAAACTTGAAGACAGACCGGTTCTATTGATTGAACGAGTACCGCCCAAATACCCGACATTAGCACTTTTCAAACGAACTGAAGGCTGGGTTAAGGTTGCTTTCACCATTACAAAAGATGATGTGATAACGGACGTGACTGTGGTCGAGGCTGAGCCGAAAAATGTATTTGAGCATGCGGCCACAGAAGCCGTTAAAAAATTTAAATTATTAGCGCCGATTAAGAACGGCAAGCGGGTCGAACAAAGAGCAAGCCAACTGATTGAATTTGTCATTCCTGATGAAGTGAAGCAGCTTGTGGAAGATTACGCTCAGCGTGGTTTGATGGAAGGTATTTCTGCTGAGAATGTCGTAGAAATACATGAAATCGCCCCGTTGCCTGATGATGTCATGATGGTCATCAAGGACATGGCCATTCAGTCTGATATTGAGACAGATTTAGAATCCAAAGTTGAGCTGGTGCTCCAAGTGATGCCTGATAAGACCGGTCGTCCTGAATCGGTTGAGGTGGTTCGAAATAGTTTTGGTGAAGATGAGTTGTCCATAGATTTAGACTTTTTAAAACGCGTCACTTTGGCCAGTGCCCGTGACGCCTATGAACGGTTTAATGGTTATTATAATCCTGACTATACAATCATCATGGCAAAAAACCAGCCGCCGACGATGTATTCAATTTTTGAAGCCAAATCCATGCCGGTGCCTGAGTATTCTCAGGACTTTGAGCTTAATGCCCGCTTGCTTATTGATGAAACCGGACAGGTTGAATCCATAAAAGAGGCCACTTTTTTTGGCGAAGCGGTTGATCCTGTTTTGGTTAGTTTATTGTTAGATGGCATTAATTTCACCGAAGCCAGAATAAATTACGAAGCCGTGCCGGATGAAATTGATTTCAAAGTCATTTTTAGCCTGGTACAAAAATCAGATGTTGAGAGGATTAAAAAAGATTGGCGGGCTCAACCATAAATTAGTCGAAGACCCTCGGGTCTCCAACAGTGGGCTCCATGAGGGCAGCCCGAGTGATGTTACTGCTGTTTCTTTATTCGGTAGCTGTCCTCAGGTGCACCTTGCCGCTTCGATATTCCCAATAATTTTTTTAAAACGCTTTCTGCCAACCAAAAGTTAACACAGAATCCTGTTTCATTTGGATGCCGGTGACGTCTTGAACAACAGGGACTGTGTATTCAATGGCCAGGCGGTGGCCGCGGGTCCAGTTGCTGTGGTTTGACAGGTAATTAAGACTGATACCGGTATGGACGAAATCACCACCACTAAAATCAGCATTTTGCGAGGGTGACATCATCATACCGTGCATACCATGACCGTGATGCATCAGTCGATGGTCGGCGCCTTTGATGGACTGGATGTTTTTGGCCACGATATTGGCGCCCAAACTCCAGGACGAACCGAAAGGTACACCAAGCCAATAGGTTAATTTATTTTGATGGCCTAAACGGTAGTCTGCATTATTCTCACCCGTACGTGTGGTGTTCATCATTTGCGCACCCATGGAGAACGTTTCCGCCTGATAATTCCAGGTTAAGCCGATATTGAAATCATAGGTTCCCGAACCCAGTCGCATGGCGTAAGGCAGTAATGTGTCCTCGCCCATTGGAGTGTCATAGCGCGGGTTAATGCTGCCGGTGGGGATGCTGACACCGAGGTTGGCGTGCAGTTTGTGTTGACCCCACTCCTTTAAAGAGATCAGGGCACTGAGCTGACTGTCACCGAGACCGCTTGAGGCTGTGCGTGATGTCATGTCCATGCGGTTGGTCATGGTCATGCTGTTGTCCAGATAATTCAGCATCGCCATCAGGGTCACCCGATCGTTGGGTGCATACATCATGCCAAGCATGTGCATGTCCATATCCATCTCCAATGGTGCCATCATAAAGTCTTGCAATACAGCATTAGTGCTGACACTGTGATTGCCCTGTTGCAGTCCGGACATGGTCATGTGCATAAAGCGATAAGAGAACATCCATTCGCCCTGTTTGTGGGTGTGATCACCCATCACGGAAATGGGTGCATGGGTATCGGCACGCGGTCCGGTCCCATCATGGGCATGTACCGTTAAAGAACAGGTCAAAGCGGTTAAGGTCAGGAGGGTGATGTATTTCATGGTTGATAGCAGGGTTAAAAAGTTTAAACATTTTAGTGGTTCTGGCTATTCTGACAATGCGACAAATTGTCGCAGCTGTGACCTGTCCGTGTCACAATGCTTATAATAAGCACTTTTGACTTCATCAGAATAATGCGCAAGCAGTTACTGACTTTCCGGTTGTTAACCGCTGTTGGCCAGTTAGGTTTATTGTCTGCCGGTCACTGGCTGGGCTTTGCCGTGGACAAGCCCTGGGTTTGGTGGGTGCCGTTGGTATATTTACTAATTGTTATGGCCGGTTACTTTCGGCTGCCAGAACATGCGCCTTCTAAATGGCAGTTGTTGCTTGATCTAGTTGTGTGGATTGCCTTTTTTGCTTTACTTAATGGCATCTCAAATCCATTGATTTGGTGCCTTATGTTGCCCATTTTGTTGGCAGGCTTAAGTCAAAGCATTGGCTTTACCTGGCTGATGGCCTTGTTAAGTAACTTAAGTTATGTGTTTTTGTGGCTAATCACACCAAATTCAGCTGATTCGATGCATACCGGTCATGAACCATTTAATGCCCATGTTATCGGCATGTGGGTGGGCTTTGTGCTGATTTCGCTGTTAATCAGTTACATCACCACCCGGCTGATGCAGGTTATTCACCGAAAAAACCGCCAACTGGTGGCCATTGAACAACAACGTGCCGAGGATCAGCACATCATGACCATAGCGACCATGGCCACCGGTCTGGCCCATGAACTGGGGACACCGCTGAACAGTATAAAACTGCTGGCCAATGAGTTAATGACCGCCGGGGCCAGGGAACAGACCCGCCATGATGATTTAACAGAAATCGATGCCCAAGTGACACGATGTCAGTCTACCATCCGGGAAATGGCGGAGTTAGCCAGTGACCCGGACTATCTCAATTCCCGGATTACGGATTTAAAGTCTTTATTACATGAGCTGATTAAGCGTTTTAAACAAAGTCATCCAGACATTTCAGTTAACATCCATGCACAAGAGCAACCCGTGGCCAGTGATGCCCTATTGGAACTGGCACTGCTCAATGTGCTGAATAATTCAGTGGCGGCCAAAGCAGACCACATCAACATTGCCGCTGAAACACGGGACAATCACATTCAATTAAAGATCAGTGATAACGGTTTGGGGCAAAGCGCGCATCAGAGTGATGGTTTAGGCATTGGCTTAAAACTGAGTCGCCGGATTCTGCGCTCAGCCGGTGGTGGTCTGGACTTAACAACCTATCCGCAGGGTGCCGAAGTTCTGGTGACCTTGGCCAGGATTGAATCATGACAAATTTACTGATTGTGGATGATGACAGGGTGCTCAGACAGACCCTGAAGCGGGTCTTGAGCCGCCACCATGCGCAGGTGTTTACGGCGGCTGACAGCGCCTCGGCGCTGGCGTTGTGTGAACAGCACGAGATGCAACGGGCGCTGGTTGATTTAAAACTCGACGAAGAATCTGGACTGGTGCTGATCACCGATTTACTGAAGCGCTATCCGGATCTCACAGTTGTGGTGATGACCGGCTATGCTTCAATCGCCACCGCCATCAATGCCATTAAACTGGGCGCGCTGAATTACCTGACCAAACCGGTCAGTGCTGATGACATTCTCAAAGCCTTTGCCGAAACCCGCGCAGAAACCGCCATAGAAAGCCCAACCATGTCGCCCAAGCGCCTGGAATGGGAACACATTCAACGGGTGCTGCAGGACCACAACGGCAATATCAGCCAAACCGCTAAAGCCCTAAATATGCACCGACGCACCCTGCAAAGAAAACTGAAAAAGAAACCGGTTCAAGAATAATTCAATCACAAACTCATCAATTCTTTAAACTGCTGAGTCTGACGGCGCGACAGTTCAATGGTTTCGCCGCCGCTTAAGTGGACGCGGATGCCTTGTATCCAGGGTTCGACTTTTTGGATGTGGTTGAGGTTAATCAGCTGGTTGCGGTTGGCGCGAAAAAACTGGCTGTTATCGAGGCGTTCGGCCAGTTGGTTCAGGGTTTTGTTGAGCATCGGTCGGTTATCGTCAAAGTATAAAGTGGTGTAGTTGCCACTGACTTCAAACAGTCGAATATCACCGAGCGTGACAAACCAGCATTGCTCACCGTCTTTGACAAAAACCTGGTCATGGACACCCAGTGTTTCGCGGTTATGGTCTCCCGGCTTTTGGGCTGTTAACAGTGCATTCTGGATTAGAATCTTAGCCACTGCACGCGCCAGTGCGTCCGGCTCAATGGGTTTTTGTAAGTAATCCAGGGCGTTGTGCTGAAAGGCTTTTATGGCGTACTCGTCGTAGGCGGTGACAAACACCACCTGGGGTACCTGGTCGAGTTGTTGTAATAACTCAAAACCATCCATACCCGGCATTTGGATGTCGAGAAATAACACATCTACGTTATGGTTTTTCATGAAAGCCAAAGCCTGTTCAGCATCACTCACTTCGGCCTCAATCTGAATCTCAGGGTGTTTATTTAACAGGTGCTTAAGTTCCTGTCGGGCCAGCCGCGAATCGTCGATTATTAAAGCGCTTATGTGGTTTTTAGTGTTCATTGTTTAGTTATTTTCAGAGTACGCAACGGGCACAATAAGCCTGGCGCAGACCTGTGATGTTCCTTTATTTTCGAGCGTAAACTCGGCCTGGTCACCGTAAAGTAAATGGAGTCTTTGGCTTAAATTGTCCAGACCAATGCCGGCCTCCCGGATGTTGTCTGAAAGTTGACCGTCATTAAGCACGGTAATCCTGAGATGCTGATTATCCGTGTCGATGTTTATTTGAATATGGCCGCCATGGGGTCGCCTGGCGATGCCGTGTTTAATGGCGTTTTCCACCAACAGCTGAATACTCATAGGCGGTATTTGTG
>CAZLAW010000113.1:0-6794 GCA_964557625.1 uncultured Marinicella sp. | reverse complement strand
CAAATAGGAAAACAGATGGTGTGGTCCGCACTTGTTTTCGGGTAGGTCGCTTGAGGGCGGCAGCAATGTCGTTTCCAGATGAATGATTGCCACGAGAAATCGTACAGAACCCGGCTTACAGACCAACTCATTATTTTTTTAGAAACAGCAGCGCGTATGAACGACACCACACCATCAACGGATGAAGATTTCTGGTTAGACGACAAACACTGCTCTCGGGGGCATAAAACCAAAACCCTTCAGCTGCTCGAGACCTTAAAAGCTGACCGGGAAATTAAAACCATTTTCCAATGCCTGCATGCCATCAGAAACAACCCCGATAATCAAGAGCAGGAGATGTCGGGTTTAACTAAAAAACAACAGCAAACATTAACCGACTTATTAAAAATACAACAGGCTGATTGGTTATTGAATCCAAAATCCAATAACGCCGAAGGTCTGCGGCGCCTGTTATTTGCGATGTTAAACGATGTGAGGCTGGTGCTTATTTTGTTGGCCGAACAATTGGTGTTGATGCGGGCGGCTTTGGCCTTTTCTGAGGATTTACAACAACAACTGGCCGCCTCCACCATGACCTATCATGCGGCCCTGGCCAACCGGCTGGGTGTGTGGCAAATCAAATGGGAATTAGAAGATTTATCGTTTCGCTATTTAGACCCAAAAACCTACCGCATGATTGCCAAAAAGCTGGCGGAAAAAAGAGACGACCGGGAACACTTTATCCAGCGTTGTTCCGCTGAACTGCAGCAAGCGCTAAAAGACCATAACATTAACGCTGATATTGCCGGACGACCTAAACATATTTACAGCATTTATAAAAAAATGCAGCAAAAAAAGCTGCAGTTTGAAGGGCTTTATGACATCCGTGCCATCCGGGTGCTGGTCGACACCGTGGCCGATTGCTATGCGGCTTTAGGGCTGGTACACGCCAAATGGTCGCATGTGCCCAAAGAGTTTGATGATTACATCGCCCAACCCAAGGGTAATATGTATCAGTCATTACACACCGTGGTGATGGTGGAAGGCAAAACCCTGGAAGTGCAAATCCGAACCCATCAAATGCATGAGCATGCCGAACTCGGGGTGGCGGCCCATTGGCGCTATAAAGACGGCAGTAAGGAAGACAGCGGTTATGATAAAAAAGTCAACTGGATGCGCGAACTGCTCAATGAAAACACCCACAGTGATGACTTATTGGGGGCTTTTCAGTCTGACACCCAGGAAGAACGGGTCTATGTGTTTACACCCAATGGTGACGTGATTGATTTACCGCAAGGCTCAACAGCGGTGGATTTTGCTTATCAAGTACATACCGAAGTGGGTCACCGCTGCCAGGGTGCCAAGGTCAATGGCGCCATTGTACCGCTCACACGGCCCTTAAAAACCGGTGAGCAAATTGAAATTCTGACCGCCAAAGAACCCAAACCCTCTAAAGATTGGTTGTATGAACAATCGGGGTACCTGCATAGTGCCCGCGCCCGTGCCAAAGTCAGACAATGGTTTCGTGACAACGATTTTGACAAGAATTTAAGCCTGGGCAAAGACATGCTGGAAAGCGAGCTGAATAAATACGCCTTACAACATGCGGACCTAAATAAATTAGTCAGGTCATTTAATTTACAAAGTTTAGATAAACTGTACGCCATGATTGCCACCGGTGACATCACCGTTTCCCAGGTGCTCAGACGCGCTGACCAACAACTTAACCCGAAAAAAAAACCGGTTAAAACCGCTGTCAAAACCCTGTCTAAAAAAGCCAGTGCCGATGATTTAATTGTAGAAGGTGTGGCTGATTTAAAAACCTCTTTTGCCAGTTGCTGTCAGCCCATGCCGGGTGATGCCATCGGTGGATTTATCACCCGGACCCGTGGTATCAGTGTGCATCGCAACAATTGTGATAATTATTTGCACATGATTTCTGAAGAACCCAACCGACTGATTAATGTACGTTGGCAAGACAATCTGGCTGATCATAACACCAGTGTGCTGCGCATTACTGTTGTCGATCGCAAAAATGTGATTAAGGACATCAGTCATTTATTGGCGCAATTAGACAGTGATATTATGGCACTCAACACCCAACCGGCAAACCGGGAAGGTGCCGTGGATATTGAAATCGCCATCCAAACCCGGGATTTTGATCACCTGGATCAGGTGATTAATCGCTTATCGAGCTTACAAGCGGTCAAAGACATACGCCGGCAATCATAACAGGCATTAAAAAACCGGCCACAAGGACCGGTTTTTTTAAAATCTCTTTCGACTTTTTTATTCAGCTTCCTGCAAGGCCAACGCTTCTGCCACTTTAATCAGATCTTCCCGTGAATGTATTTGCTCGCCATTCGGTATGAACTTACCATTAACAACCAGAGTCGGTGTCGAAGTCACATTCATGGCTTGCATCATTTGCATGCCTTTACGGATTTGACCGTCAATCATAAAAGAATTGGCGGTGGATAAGAATTTATCGCGATCCACATTAAAAGAACCGGCCACCCAATCGGCCACTTCTTCAATATTTCGAAAACGTTTTTTATGTTGGTGAATGGCAGCAAAAAACGGACCATGGGCCTGATCCAACATATCCATGGCTTCAAAAGTGTAATAAGCCTGTGCGTAGGGTTTCCACTGCGGATAAAAAACCACCGGTACGCGCTGAACCCGTATGCCTTCAGGCAAATCATTTTCAAGTTTTTTCACATAGGGCTGGAAGGTGTTACAGTGCGGACACATATAACTGAAAAACTCATAAATAACCACATCATCCGATCCGGTGTCCCAGGCCGGGGTAACCACATTGTAATGAATACCGGCTTGATAATCTGCGGCTGGCTGAGTTTCTGCCGCATTGGCTGTTAATTTATCAGCCACTTCGGCAACCACCTCTTCGGCTTGCTCTTGGGCTTGCGCGCTTTGTTCTTCGACAGCTTCGTTAACTTCTTTCTCAACCTTTTGTTTAACGTCTTGTTTCACGGCTTGAGTGGTTGCAGCCGCTTGTTCCTTAACGGCCGATTTGGTGTCAGACTCATCCGCTTGTGAACAGCCCCAAATTAATGTAACCGCCAGTAAAAGTATCAATTTTTTCATAGGTATTCCTCGATTATTAACGTCTAAATGGACTCATGTTAAGCCCCAAAGTTCAGTTATTTTGCGGCTTGTAATCCCTGCATATAACTGGACACCGCTTCAATTTCTTCCTGGGTCATGTATTTGGCGATATCAGCCATAATCTTACCATTGACGTCTTCTTTGCCGGGCACAGTGCGACCTTGTTTAAATAAATTTAATTCATTCACCAGGTAAGCCGCATGCTGGTTAGCCACCACCGGGTAACCACTGAGCGGGTTGCCTTGACCGGTTGGACCATGACAAGCCATACATGCCGGAATATCACGGTCTTTAAGCCCACCTTGATAAATGGCCTGACCTAATTCTATTTGGGCAGGATCAGCGGCCAGTAATTTGGCCTCTTGTTCACCAAAATAAGCCGCCAAATCAGCCATATCCTGCTCTGACAATCCCATGGTCATCGGCAGCATGGTGGCACTGGGTCGATCACCACTTTTAAATAATTTTAATTGACGCTCAATGTACTGCGGATGTTGGCCGGCAATGGTTGGCCAAATCGGATTAACACTGTTTCCGTCGGTACCGTGACAAGCCACACATGTGGCCGACAAGGCTTTGCCTTTTTCAGCATCACCGTCTTGTGCCATTATTTGACTCGCGAACATGGCCAAAACCAAGAGAACAATCTGTTTCATAACAACCCCTGAATGGTTAACTTTTAACAAAGTGCGCTATTATAACGCAATATCAGCAGTCAAACATATCAAAATTGCGGTCAGTCCATTAAAATACCCGAAGCCAAAATAATCAGTCGGGTCGTCACCTGAACCTATAAATTAATTTAACCTTATGAGCCATTTATTCAGCCAAAGCCGTTATCTTGTCAGCGCCTATCGCTACGACCAATTACCTGAAGACAATGGTCAGGAAATTGCCTTTGCTGGCCGATCCAATGCTGGCAAAAGCACCACCATCAATGCCCTGACCAACCATAAAGGGCTGGCTAAAGTCAGTAAAACCCCCGGTCGCACCCAGTTATTCAATTGTTTTGAATTTGCACCGGGACAACGTCTTATTGACTTGCCCGGTTACGGCTATGCCAAAGTACCGGAAAAAATGCGTAAACACTGGCAAAAAGAAATTGACCATTACTTAATGAACCGCCAAAGCTTAATCGGTGTGGTGATTATTATGGATATTCGTCACCCGATGAAAACCTTTGATGAGCAAATGATTCACTGGGCACATCAATCGGGTCTTTACAGCCACGTATTGCTCAACAAAGCCGATAAACTCAGCCGTTCACAAATGGCCAAAGCCTTGCAAACCACCCAAAAAGCCATTGCCGTCATCAGCGACAGTACCACTTGCCAGATCTTTTCAGCACTGCGTAGAGAAGGTGCCGATGTGTTATCCAAAACATTAACACCCTGGTTTAAATCAACCCATGACTAATCACAGCTTGTTCGGACTTATCAGCTTAGAATGTCAGAGTTCAATAAAGACATCTCTGGACAAAATACAGGCCACTGAACTGGGTGACCAGATGGCTGCTGAACTGAGTAAGGTGCTGCGTTTAACACCACAGACTTCTTTGGTTGTGGCAGCCGCCGCTTATCCCACCGAAGCCATCTTATCCTTTGGTTTGACGGTTCATACTAATTTAAGCCAATATGCTTCTGCCGTGTTTCAAGGTGAGCAACAACAACACCGGGTGTTGGCGATTGGTGCACATAAGGGCACCATGCCCGACGGTTTACAGCCGCCTGAAACCGCAACGCCGTTTATGCACATCCCTTTTGTGCTGATTACCGAGGATAAATCGGTACAGCATCGATTTGAGGACACCTTACTGGATAAAGGCATGGTTTCACCACCGACTTACCAGTTATTAAGTGATTATTTCCAGGGTTCCATTGTGCATGCGAACTATATGACCCATCTGGATTTGATTGCCATGATGCACAATCATTACGATCAGGTGGGCATGCATCATTTATGGCAGGTAATTGAAACCGCCTTGCTGGTTGAACAACCACACATGGATTTACACCAAAACCTGCAAGCTTTTTATCTGCGCGGCCAATCTGTTTTTATGCCCTTTTATTCACTGCATAGCTTTCAAAAACTTAATCCCGAATACAACCAACAAAATTATATCCATTGGTTAATGGCGCAACGCCTGGCGGCTGAGGTTTTTCACAATCATGGTTTAAAAAGCTTGTTGTTCGACGCCGGGCAATCCAAACGGACACCACATGATGATGATCTCAAAGACAGGTTAATTACACGCGCCTTTTATTACCAGCTGAAAAACTCAGCACAAACACCCAAACAACCACAACTGGTGGATTATATGCACCCCACGGCCGGTTATGTCTGGACCGTATTAACCGAACCCAATGGAGAACAACACTGGTTTTATCCGCTTAATCATAACGGTCAGACAGCCATTGACCGCCATCTTGAAACCAAATTCAGCGAATTGTATCAAGCTGCTGATAAACAAAAGCAACGCCTGGATGAGCGTTCACAGGAGTCCTCAGGATGTCATTAGACCCTCACAGTATTATTGAAAATCTGAATAAAACCCAGGCACAAGCGGTCACCACCGATGCCCAGCATGCCCTGGTTTTGGCCGGGGCCGGCAGTGGTAAAACCCGGGTTTTGGTGCACCGAATCGCCTGGCTGATTACCGCTGAATTTGTCTCGCCTTACAGTATTCTGGCGGTCACCTTCACCAATAAAGCGGCCGCTGAAATGCGTAACCGCGTCAGCCATATGCTGAACCGTGAAATTCGTGATTTATGGATTGGTACATTTCACAGCATTGCCTTACGGTTGTTGCAGATTAATAATGAAGCCGCCGGCTTACCGCGCAATTTTCAGATTTTAGACAGTGATGATCAATACAGGTTGATCCGCCGCTGCTTAAGTGAATTAGAACTGGATGAAAAACAATGGCCGCCGAGGACGGTTCAGGCCTACATTAATGACCAGAAAAATGAAGGTCTTAGACCCGATGAAATCGATGATATGGGAGATTACAACACCGAAATCTTTTTAAAGGTTTATGGCCATTACGATGACCATTGTCGGCGAGCAGGCTTGGTGGATTTTTCTGAAATGTTGATTCGTGCCCATGAATTGTTATTAGATAACGATGATTTACGGACCAAATACCAACAACGCTTTTCCCATATTCTGGTGGATGAGTTTCAGGACACCAACGCCATTCAGTCGGCGTTTATTCAGGTGCTGGCCGGTGACAAAAACAGCGTCATGGTGGTGGGGGATGACGACCAGTCGATTTATGCCTGGCGCGGTGCCCGGGTCGATCATATTCTGGATTTTCAAACCCTCTATCCCAAAGCCGAGCAATACAAACTGGAACAAAACTACCGCTCCACCCAAACCATTTTAGATGCAGCCAATGCAGTGATTGCCAACAACCAGCAACGCCTGGGTAAAAACCTGTGGTCAGCCCAATCTGCCGGTGAAAAAATTCAGGTTTATGGCGCCCATTCTGACTATGATGAGGCCTATTTTGTGGCTGAACAAATCGACCACATGATGGCCAATACCACGAAAGCCAGTGAAATTGCCATTTTGTACCGCTCTAATGCCCAGTCACGGTTGTTAGAAGAAAATCTACTCAAGCGAAACATTCCCTATCAAATATACGGCGGCCTGCGCTTTTTTGAACGCATGGAAATTAAAGATGT
>CAZLAW010000112.1:0-6828 GCA_964557625.1 uncultured Marinicella sp. | reverse complement strand
CACTTCATATAACTTCGCGCTCTTCGCCTCTGATTCGCTACGCTCACCAACCGGCGCGGCGGGTCGTGCTGCTCAGCAGCACTCCAAAGCCCCGCAAAGCGAGGCTTTTAAATGAATATTGACTTAGAGACTTATTCAAAGCCATCTTTGAAAATGATGTCAGACACAACGGCTTCAAAGGCACCGGCATCATCAGGTCCGTGTAAATTTCCAATACCGGGCAGGTCAATCGGGCGTAAATTGCCGTCCATATCTGGCACGGTGGGTGAAAACCATGGCTGACCGCACATATCCAAAGCCGGTGACCCGTCTTTCAAACGATAATCATCGTTACCGACATTTTCAAACTGAGGATCCAGAGTGTACATATCTGTGGCAATGGGCGTTTGATCTTCATGTACAATTAAACAATTACCAAATTGAGTGGGTGTATTATTTCCCGAGACCGTATAAATATCCACGCCATCAGGGTCATAAATAATGCTGTTGCCCAAATACACACGGCCATCATTATTACCAAAAAAACGTGTGACCACTTCATTCTCACCCACTGTGGAATACGTCAGTTTTGATTCACCACCCTGAAAAGCTCTGAATAAGTATAAATCATTATAATTACCGTTACCGCCCGCGCCATTACCAAAGAACACGCTACCTTCTACATCAATGACTGAATTGCTGTCACGCACATAACCTGCCACACCTGCATTGGCGCGGTGATTTCTGACCTGCGCATTACGCACGTTAATCACAGATCCCGTTTCGGCATAAAACGCACCGCCTGCGATATCAGCCAGATTATTATTCAAATCCGAACAAGCACCGGGTTGCCAACAACCGATTGAGCCGGCTTCATTTTCAAAGGCAGTTTTAACGGTCACTGTGGCATTATTTTCAGCAGCAATGGCACCACCGTTATAGCCCAGATTGGCCACCATATAGACGTTTTCGGCGACAACTTCACTGCCAACACCATCCACATAAACAGCCCCACCGTCACCGAAATTATTGTTATCATAATCGGCAACATTTAATACCACACTCACCGGCTCAACATTATTCCCCCACAAACACAACCAATTGTTGTTAAAAGGAAAGCAACTGTTTCTGCCAAGCAAAGTGGCTTTCGCACCACCGAGTACCGCGATACCACCGCCATGTTCAGTGGCGGTATTGAAATTAATACCGCGGTAATCACTGCCAAAAAGCTGTACATTCTGACTGCCTTGGTAGGTCGTCATTTCACAACCATTATCTAACAAAATCCCACCACCACTGCCGGCGGTGGCAGCATTGCTGTAAATACCGTGATTTAAGCCGGCACTGTCATAAATACCGATAAATGCATTGGGGTTGCGACAGTAAATACCGCCACCCTGTTCAGCCTGATTATTGTTAATTTGCACTTTTCTTAAGCTAATTGTCGGATCACCACCATTACCGGTCACCGCGATGGCGCCGCCGCGTAATGCGGTGTTGTTGCTTAAAGCCACCTGATCAAGCGTCAAAGCGACATCGGCACTGTCCACGCGGATGGCACCACCATACCAGTTAACGGCGCCGGAATTTCGGATGGTTAAATTCTGTAAACGGACGTTGTTCCGGGTGGTGTTACCATCGATGCGAAAAACCGGATTGGTGTCTTGAGAAGATTGGATGACAGTGGCCAATGAATCCGGGCTGGTTTGAATGCCATTGGCGGCATCAGCACAACTGGCATAACCGCCCTTAATCACCATATCACGGTCATTCAGTGTGATGTTTTCCTCGTCATACACCCCCTCTACAATTCGCAATTCCGTGTAGGTTGCATTGGGCCAATCAATCGCATCCTGAATCGGTGTTGTGCGAACAGAGGCATTAAAGTTACAACCGGGCGGTCCAATGGTCGCCACCACAGGAGCACCTTGTAAGCTGTTTTTATTGATCAGCTCAGGATAGGTTGAGATAATGATGGCTCTGTCTTTAGCCTGAAGGGTTTTTAAATCTTCTTCATTAAGGGTTAAATTGCCAGCCGTGGATTGGCCATTAATCATTATCAAAAAGATTGTTAAAGCAAATTTAATCATGTTTTGTCCCCGAAAAATTAAGTGTTGACACTATAACTTCATACATTTTTTATTTCATTTATATTTCCGTGACACACTTCACACTTTAAAAAATATTCCGTCGGTAAAGTGCATTAATTAACGATTTATTAACAAAAGTCGCGCATCTGGTTTTTCTCGTCGTTTTTACTCAGCCAGTAAACGTGATGTGGCTCACATTTTCTGACTGGTCAGCTGATTTTTTAGCCCTGACAAACGCCACAATTTGTCAAATGGCAGCCTAATTTTAAATGATGCCTATGGACTAACAATTTTTGTCACCCAATCACACCATCGGGCTTGAACATAGGTGGTTGATTTTGTATTATTCTGTTATCTTATCTCGGATTTAAACGTCACCGTGTCACCTTGGGAACTGCGCCTTATTATCGCTCTGATCGGAATCATTGTTCTGGTGTTGATTTATTATTTTCACACCAAATCATCC
The DNA here is from genome assembly GCA_964557625.1 of uncultured Marinicella sp. GTDB lineage: Bacteria > Pseudomonadota > Gammaproteobacteria > Xanthomonadales > Marinicellaceae > Marinicella. The sequence goes on along the minus strand of CAZLAW010000112.1, from coordinate 4,293 downwards.
CGGCCCGGTGACATTGATGTGAATAAAGACGATTTGTTTCACATTGACCCTGATTTGGGGCTGGAACCGGCCAAACCCCTCAAGGAACATGCCGGTGATGATATCAATGAATCCGCTGCGCCAAAAAAGATTGTGACGTTGTTTTTACATGCCAAAGACGGTCTGCAGTTTGATTGGCACCAAATTAAAGATGCCGCCAATAAAGCCGGCCTTGAATATGGCGATGACCATTTATTTTACCGATACCGCCGATTGGGCAGTGACAAAAAAGTCCTGTTCTTGGTGGCCAACATGCTCAAACCCGGGGTTTTTGATGTGGATATGCGTACCAGCGGACTGGTCTTTATCATGACGCTACCCGGTGAAATGGACGCACTTGATTTGTGGGATACCTTGTTTCCGGTGGCCAAACGCATGGAAGAACTGCTTGGCGGCACCTTAACCGATGAGAATCACAGCACCTTTTCCCGTCAGCGTATCGCCTCGATGCGCGAAGAAATGCGGCTATTTGAGGCCGGCCTGGAAGCCAAGTCTTAAATGACTGTCTGTCAATCTGAACAAGACTACCTCAAGCTGGTCGATACCCTGAATAAGCATGCCCATCGCTACTATGTGTTGGACGACCCACACATTGCCGACGCTGAATATGACCGTTTATATCAGGTGTTATTAAAAACCGAACAACAGCACCCCAACTGGATTACCGACATATCACCAACACAGCGGGTGGCGGATCAACCCGCGGATGCTTTTCAACAGGTTCAACATCACACCCCCATGTTGTCCTTGAATAATGTGTTCAACGAAACTGACATGGAAGCCTTTTACCAACGCCTTGAAAAACGCCTGCAACAAGCGGGCATGAATGCCGATACCATCGGCTTTTCTGCAGAACCTAAGTTTGACGGACTGGCTTTAAGCCTGAGCTATGAAAATGGCCGACTGATTCGTGGCGCCACCCGCGGAGATGGCCAAACCGGGGAGGACATCACCCACAACGTTCGCACCATTCATTCCATACCTTTGCAACTGACAGGCAAAGATTTACCCGAAACAATAGAAATTCGCGGTGAAGTGGTGATGCCCCGGGACGGTTTTCGACGCTATAACCAATGGGCCGAACAACACGGCGAAAAAACCTTTGCCAATCCGCGCAACGCCGCCGCCGGCTCTCTGCGGCAACTGGACCCGAAAATAACCGCCCGGCGACCCTTGCAATTTTACGCCTACGGCATCGGACAGTCGCCATTTGCTGAACGCTTCGAAAACCACTCAGAATCATTAACCTGGCTCAAAAAAACGGGTATTCCGATCCATAAACTGGTGACCACATTATCCGGTTTGTCTGACTGTTTTGATTATTACCAAATGCTGCAGAACAAACGGGCTGAATTAAACATAGACATTGATGGCGCGGTTTTTAAGGTTAATAACCTCGATTTACAAAACACCCTGGGCTTTATCACCAAAGCACCGCGTTGGGCGATAGCTTATAAATTTCCCGCCGAAGAAGCCACCACCACCATCGAAAACATTGACGTCCAGGTAGGCCGTACCGGCAGTATCACACCGGTGGCCCGACTCAAACCGGTGACTGTCGGCGGTGTTACCGTCACCAATGCCACTTTGCACAACGAAGATGAAATCAGGCGCAAAGATGTGCGTATCGGTGACACCGTGTTTGTGCGACGGGCCGGTGATGTGATTCCTGAAGTGGTGAAAGTGGTGTTATCAAAACGCCCCGCTGACAGCCAATCGTTTATCATGCCCAAGCACTGTCCGGTTTGTGGCAGTGCCTTGTATAAACCGGAAGATGAAGCCGTGTGGCGATGCCCCGCGGGTCTGGCCTGCGACGCGCAAAAAAAAGAAAGCCTTAAACATTTTGCCTCGCGTAAAGCCATGGACATTGAGGGATTGGGTGACAAGTTAGTGGACCAACTGATAGACAGCGGCCTGATAGACACGGCAGCAGACCTCTACCGGTTAACCGAATCACAAATCAGCGGTTTGGAACGCATGGGTCAAAAATCGGCTCAAAATCTGCTCGATTCTATTGAGAAGAGTCGGCACACCACTTTACCGCGCTTTATTTACGCCCTTGGCATTCGTGAAGTGGGCGAAGCCACTGCTCTGACTCTGGCCAATGAACTCAAAACCATCGAGGCCATTGCCAATGCCTCACGTGAAGACTTGCAACAATTGCCCGATATCGGTCCGGTGGTGGCACAAAAGATCTGGGCTTATTTTCAAAACGATGCCAATCAAAAAACCATAAGGGATTTATTGGACAGCGGTATCCACTGGCCCGAAATCTCAACCCCGGATGAAACCGATTTAGCGCTTAAAGGCACCACCATTGTGTTAACCGGTCGATTAGAACACATGACCCGAAGCGAAGCCAAACAGGCTTTACAAAAGCTGGGAGCACAAGTCACCGGCTCGGTGTCAAAAAACACCGATTGGGTGGTGGCCGGCACCGATGCCGGCAGCAAATTAAGCCAGGCAGAAAAGCTCGGTATAACCGTGGTTGACGAAGCCTGGCTTCTCAAGCAATTGGCAGATCGTTGACTTTATTCAAAACCACCGATAAATAAGCCATCTTCATAAACCCCGCCCTGACAAATCACATTGCCGAAAACCGAGGTCAAATAAAAGCGACCTTGTGCCAAACTGTAATTCACCGCGTTTAAGGCGATGTGCACATTGTCACCGGTTTTAAAGGTGGTGCCCACCTGAATATCAGGCACGGGAATGCCACCGGTGGTACAATTTTTAACCGTAGAATTTTTGACCTTTTGGTTATCGGTACGATAAACGATGTTGGCCGGGCTATCATATTTATGGCCATCGAGGACAAAGGCGATATTAGCTGCTTGTGCAGACACCATCGTGCAAGCCCCCAGCACCAGAACGGCCGGTTTGATTAAATTTCTCATTCTCATTTCGCATTCTCTATCAAGAGTACGCAAAGTGTAACAAGCAATATGTTATATTTTAAGGAAACCGCTTCACATTTTTGGGACAAAAATGCTGTTTGGCATTAAAAACCGGTACCTAAGCGTAAATAAAAGCGCAAATCACCGTCTCGGCTGTAGCCACTACCCAAATACAGCACATTATTTTGGATATCAAATGAGATTCCCGCTGACATACCGTAAATCATGTCGTCGATGTTAATGTGACGTTGCCAAACATTACCCCAATGCGCTTTAACCATTAAATCAGGTGCACCCAGAACCGGTAATACAATGTGCTCCAAATCAGTAAACCAACCGAGCTCCATTAAAAACATATTGAGACCTAATAATGAATGGGTGGGGTAACCGGCAAAATCATCCACACCACCATAAGCTTTAAAATATTCAATCTCATCAACCAAGTCGGTAAAATCAAATTTAAACCGCATATGAGCCGCCGAACTGTCATAAAAAGGAAAACGCCGAAAACCTTCAAAACTCACATACTGCACCCGATCAAAAATACCGATTTCCGTTTGTAAGTCATAACCATGGCGTGGCGCAATGGTCTTACCGAGGGTGTCGATACCATAATTAATTTTTAAACCCACGGTATCATCCACCGCTGTTTCAAAACTTAAATCATTAATCACCGGTGTGACACTTTCATCTTTGAACCACAGACCGGCACGCAATTCACTGTTACGGGTGGGGTTGTAACCCACATTTAAGCCAACCCCATATCGTTTATGATCATACTCTCCGACGGCATCCAACCCCTGGTACAGGCGTTTGGTGTCTTTTATCGCCTCAATGTTAAAGGTGGCAAAGTATTCGTTACTGAAATCCAGCGGTTGATACAGCTCAGATTCCCAGGCCAACACAGAACCGATACTTAAATCATTGGTCCAATGTCCGCCTTTGGAATTAATATTAAACCGCTGGTGACGAACCAGCAAAGAAATTCGGGTATTGGAATCAAAATCATCCGCCACCTTTAAACCAAAGCGCAAATAGTCCGGACCCCAGCGCTTTTCCTGCACCTTAAACAAAATACCACGCCGTTGATTGTGTTCAACCACTTTGTAAGTGATGTTTTGGATATCCGGTTCGGAAGCCACCACCTGATCGACAAAATCCTGTACCAAACCCGCCTGAAAATCCTGATCCATAATCGCCATGGCATGTTCTTTCAGCCGTTCTGTCGAAGTTCTGTTATTGCCCTCAAACTCCACAAACTGTATGCGGCTTGGAATTTCACGCGGTAAAAAATTTCGGGCCTCCAGATGGGTCAAGTAATCGTAATCCGACAACGCCAGAGATGCCAGTGCTTCAG
>CAZLAW010000111.1:0-6964 GCA_964557625.1 uncultured Marinicella sp. | reverse complement strand
CCCTTTTGCATCTCCATCGACATCGAGCCCCATGATTATTTGGCTTATATTTTCGGCGGCCAATCTTTTCTCCACATAAAACACATCGAAGAACTGCCCAAAAAACTGCCCATGCTGTTTTACCAGTTAACCCATTGATTTAAGCCCACCCTAAAATTATAGGCAAAAATACAGGATTGGGAACAACGGAGTTTTTAATTAAAAATAACCACAAAGTTCACAAAGAAAAATATGATTACTTAGCGCCCTTTGTGAAAATCTTTGTGGTCTTTCTGGTTAACAAATAAAACAACCGCAGAGGCACAGAGGGCACAGAGATACCGTATCAAACGAAGCATACAAAACTCCTATGCTACAAATATATAAACCAATTAAGTTGATATTAAAAATTAAAACAATTAATTTTTAAAGTTTATTTGGGTTGTTGGCTTCAAAACATTAGTTTTTAAATTTTGTTAACTAAAGTCAACAACCCTAAAGGTCTTTTAAAAAGTGGATAAAATACCGATTATTTCAATAACTTATTCATGTAAAACTGCTAAAGTAAATGCTATTCAACTCTGTGTTCTCTGTGTCTCTGTGGTGAAAATATTTTTTATATTTTTTCTATAACATCAGGAACATTTAGGGATAATTGGTGCTAAAAATTCGTGCCGAATGGGGTAGTTTTTTCTTAGTTTATCAAAGGACTGTGGCAGGTTTTTAATTTCTTTTCTCAACGCCGCATCGTCACTGTTGATGTCATAATATGAAAGCAATTGAGTTACCAGGTCTTCATTATTTTGCGGTTGCCAGGGATGTTTAACCCGTGTTTTGTTGTCCAGCAATGTTGAGTCATAAGGCATATGAAAATATTTCGACAGGGCCTGGCACAGCATGGCAGTGGCCCGCCATTTACCCTCAATCGCGTAACCGGCAATATGGGGTGTGGCCAATAAACACTGATTGACAAGCGCCGCATTGATGTCCGGTTCATTCTGCCACACATCTAAAACCAAATGTACCGGACTTGCGGTGTTTTGAACATAATGTAAGGCCATCTGATTGTCCAGAATATCACCGCGTGCTGTATTGATCAGCAATTGATCTGCAGATAATGAATTTAAAAAAGCCGCATCGATCAGATGTCTTGTTGGCCAGGGACCGAATTGTGCCAAAGGCACATGAAAGCTGATGACATCGGCTACAGCCAGATCCTGCAGGGAATGAAATATCTGGACAGATTCACGGGCCTGTCGCGGCGGATCGCACAACAGACAATGAACGCCCATTTGTTGCAAATACTTATGTAACAAACCACCAATTCGGCCAACGCCAACAATACCCACCGTTAAACCCTCAAAAGAGCGATTCGTCCCTTGCAACCAATAAGCCGTGGCCGCCAATACATATTCAACCACGGACTGAGCATTGCTACCGGGCGCATAGGCAAAACCAATATCAGAAGTATTGAGGTAACCTAAATCGATATGATCCAATCCGATGGTGGCGGTGCCGACAAATTTGACTGCTGTCCCCTTAAGTAATTCTGAATTCACCTGAGTGACTGAGCGCACCAACAGAGCATCGGTATTAACCAAATCACGCGAAGCTATTGTCCGGCCCGGCATAAACCGGATATCCGCAGTGCTGCCAAAAGCTTCTTCTAAGCCCGGAATATTTTCATCCGCAAGGATACGCACCGTCGACTCTTAGTGCTGAATTATTCCAGCTCAGCCAGAACACAACGCAGCACCCCGTATTCATACAAACCATCCAAAGCGTCATAAACCGGTTTAAGTTTTTTATCTTCAATGTAACCGGTCATTTCAGCGGTTTCTTCAATGTAATCAATTTCATTGTCATCCAATTCGGTCACCGCTTTACGGTCCACCAAACCGGCGGCAATGGCCTGGGCTAAATGGGCATAAACGGTCTTGGTGTTTAATTCCAGGGTTTCGGCCACCGCATCCACCGATTCCAGTTCAAGAAAATGATCCAGGGTTACATTCACCTCATCTTCCAAACGGTTATCCAGCTTTTCCGGTAATGGATTGTCCTTAATCACTTTAAGGAAGGCTTCTCCGTATTTAGCCAGTTTGTATTCACCGACACCGGAAATGTACATAAATTTCTCCCCTTCAACGGGGCGTTTGCGGACCATTTCTAACAATGAAGCATCACTGAAAATCACATATGGCGGCACCCCATGTTCTGCCGCCAAATCAGTGCGTAACTGGCGTAAGGCATTCCACAATACAGTGTCATGACGACCCAGTTCAAGGTTGTCATTTTGAGTGGTTTTATTTTTAGCCTTAACCACATCCCTCAAATAAAACGATTCTTCACCTTTGAGGATGGGTTTGGCGTTCTCGGTAAGCTTTAAAGCCCCAAATTGTTCATCCACTTCAATAAATCCGAGGCTGATAAGTTGGCGATACAAACGACGCCACCAGGTTTTGGGGTGGTCTTTGCCAATACCATACACATTCAACTTATGGTGTTTAAACTGTTTAATCCGTTCTTCATTTTCATGACCAATCAGGACATCAATCAGATACATCATGCCAAAACGCTGTTCAGTGCGATAAATGGCAGACAGCGCCATTTGTGCCTCGGTACTGGCATCAATTTTTTCCGGTGGGTTCAGACAGTTATCACAGTTACCGCAGGGCTCAGCCAACTCTTCGCCAAAATAACGTAACAGCGTGATGCGGCGGCATTCCAATTGCTCACACAGATCTACCAAGGCATCGAGTTTATTGTGCAGCACATTCTTGTATTCATCACCGGCTTCAGAATCACGGATAAACTGGCGTTGCATCACCACATCTTTATAATTATACGCCATCCAGGCATTTGCCGGACGGCCATCACGACCGGCACGACCGGTTTCCTGATAGTAAGATTCGATGTTTTTGGGCATACTAAAATGCGCCACAAAACGCACATCGGGTTTATCAATGCCCATCCCAAAAGCGATGGTGGCCACAATAATAACGCCCTCTTCCATTAAAAAGCGTTTTTGATTATTGGCCCGAACTCTGGCTGATAAACCGGCATGGTAAGGTAACGCGGTGCGTCCCTGACCGGTTAAATAATCCGCCACCGATTCCACTTTGCGACGTGACAGGCAATAAACAATGCCGGCGTCATCGCTATGATTCTGGCTGATAAATTCCCACAGTTGTTGTTTACCCCGATCCTGTTCTTCAATGGCGTAACGGATATTGGGCCGATCAAAGCTTGATATAAACTGCTGAGCGTCTTGTAAATTGAGCTCGCGCACGATCTCATCGCGCACCCGTTCATCGGCGGTGGCGGTTAAAGCCACTCGAGGTACATCAGGAAATTCCTGACTCAATACCGAGAGCTTTTGGTATTCAGGTCTGAAATCATGACCCCATTGCGACACACAATGCGCTTCATCAATGGCAAACAGTGCAATATCAATGGTTTTCAAATAAGCCTGCATATCTTCATTCGACAAACGCTCCGGTGACATATAGAGTAAATCCAAATCACCTGAACGGGCCTGATCTTCGATTGAGGTCACCTCACTCGCTGACAAAGTTGAGTTAATGTAAGCTGCTCTGACCCCCAATAACTGCAAGGCATTGACCTGATCTTCCATTAAAGCAATCAATGGCGAAATGACCACCCCGACACCTTCGCGGACAATGGAGGGAATTTGATAGCACAAAGACTTACCGCCGCCGGTGGGCATCAATACCAGGGCATCTTCCCCTTTTAAGATGGAAGCCACAATCTCCGACTGATGATGGCGAAAATCACTGTAGCCAAATGTTTCTTTAAGTATTTTTTTTGCTCTGTTCATCTCTATTATTTTAGTTTAATACTTACTACTTACGCAAGCCCCAAAAATCAACAGCCATTCTCACTTTTTGAGACAGCTGTGCTTTTTAATACAAGCTCATCAACAGATTGTGTATTTATCATGACTTTATTGAATCGTTTTAACCGCACCGGACTCATGATTATGGCGACCACGTTGGCCATATTGATGCTTAAACCCATGCTGATTGGTTTTATATTGACAGGTTTATTGATGAGCTACGTAATTCATTACATCATCAAACATCCGACCTGGAGTCATCTGGTGGCACGGGTGGTGGCAGAATGTGTGGGTTTGATGCTTGTACTGGCATTTTTTGTCAGTTTAGTGGTGATTTACAGTCATTTAATCACCCCCTGAGTGCATTTAATTCAGCCTCTGTTTAATCAAGCTGGTTATAATGGTTTTTAATTTTGCCAAAATCATGTTAAAAATTATACCGGTTGTTTTGACCCTGATATTAACCGCTTGTGCTCAACCACCCAAACCATTACGTGGCGATTACAGCACCATGCCGCCACAGCAATACCAGAAAACGCCCGTCACAGACTTAAAAATACGTTGGACCGGGATTGTCATTGATGTTGAAAATAAACCCGACCACAGTTGTTTAACCGTGATGGCCAAAGTACCGAATCAATACGCCCGGCCATCCTATCAAAACCGCGTCGATCTGGGCCGTTTTATTGCCTGTAAACCAAAGTTTTTAGAACCTAAATATTTCACAAACAGAGCTGTTACCGTTACCGGCCGGGTTAAACGCCTGGTGGTGAAAAAAATCGATGAACTGGATTATAACTATCCCTTGGTGGATGCGGATGTAATTTACTTGTGGTGATTATCGAACACTTGCGTAACTCGATACATTACATCGTCCACAGTAATTAACTCCATGGCACCGGGCAATTCCGTTTTGGTGCCCCATGTCACCTGATCCACCGGTTTATTGAGAAATTGCCGGCAAGCTTCGGGGTATTTATTGACCGTCAATTGTGGAAATTGATAACTGCCGGAACGTTCTGGGTTGCTGGCAGCCATTAAGCCAATCACCGGTGTACCCACCGCGCCGGCCATATGCATCGGCCCTGAGTCCGGTGAAATCACCAAATCAACCAGACTCAGTAATGACCACAACTGTTTTAACGTGTCCTGACCAGCCAGGTTTAAAACCGGAGATTGGCATTGGGCAACAATCTCCGCCACAAAAGATTTTTCCTTGTCCGACGGGCTGGCGGTCAAAATAATATGCGCATCGTATCGTTGTTTAATCGCATCGATCAATGCCGCGTAACGTTGTGTTGACCAGTTTCTGAGTGGATGACTGGAACAGGGACTGATGAGGATGTTTTTTTGCTGTGGCTGAATATGCCGTGTCGCCCAGTCGTGGTCTGTTTGTTCAATCGGCAAAGTCCAGTCCATCACCGGCTTACAACCCAGGTGACGCACAAATTGCATAAAACCATCCAACACGTGGTATTGAGGCAATGCCGCCACCATCTCATTCACCACCCAGCCGTGCAATTCCTTATGCCGTGTTTTGTCATAACCAATTCGTCGCCGTGCCGCAATAAACCGAGAAATCATATTGGCACGAAAGGACAGCTGCATCTGTAACAACACATCAAAGCGCTGTCTGCTCAGAGAACGCCTTAATTGAGACAGACTTGCCAGCATGTGATTTTTGTCAAAAACAATAAAGTCAACCCCCGGCAGTCCCTGCAGTAATCGGTGCTCTAATCGACCAATCACCCAGGTGATGGATACGCCCGGCAATCCGGCCTGCAGGCTTTTCACCACCGGAATCATATGGGTGACATCACCGATGGCGGACAGCCGTAATATACAGATGGAGCGAACCGTTGGGTTTGTTGTCATGCTTCAAATCATTTAAAATGGCCTATTCTATCATTGAAAATAAAAGACAACACTTTGCCTCATCGCAAAAACAACAAACGACAATTTGTGGTCCATCCGAACAGCCAATCAGTACCCGCCAAAGAATGGTTTGACCCGCAACATTGGGCCAACCAGGGTCGGTTACTCGGCACCTATGCCGGCCGTGGTTCCGTCTGGATGATAAAGTCAGATAACGGAAAATGGGTGTTAAAACATTATTATCGCGGTGGTCTGTATGCCAAAATCAGTCGTGACAAATACCTGTGGTCTGGATTTGACAATACCCGCGCCGTGCGAGAATTTAACTTATTGTTGCACATGGAAAAATTGGGTTTACCCTGCCCAAAACCGGTGGCCGTACAGGTTCAGAGATCCGGCTTGTTTTACACCAATGACCTGATCACTGAATACATTCAACACCAATCCACCTTTGCCGATAATTTGGCCGAATCAGAACCGGCGTTGTGGCGCCGTGTGGGCACTGTGATTGGACGATTTCATGCTGCCGGTATTTATCATGCCGATCTCAATGTTCACAACCTGTTGATTCATCAGGATTCAATACATCTGATTGATTTCGATAAAGGTGAAATCAAAAAAAACCGTAAACATTGGCCCCAAAGTAACCTGTCACGCTTAAAACGCTCGATTGAAAAGGAAACCGATCTGCGCTGTGAACAGGATTTCAAAAAACACTGGCAAGCACTTCTCAGCGGTCATCAGAACGCCTTACACAATGCCGAACAATAACCCGTTTGATGCCAAAAAATTTATTGCCGAATTACCCAACTCCCCCGGCGTCTATCAGATGTTGGATGCCGACGGACAAATTATTTATGTCGGTAAAGCACGCATCTTAAAAAACCGGGTCAGCAGTTATTTTAACGGCAGTGCCAAAGACAACAAAACCATGGCCCTGGTGCGGCAAATCGCCGACATGCGCTATCACATCACACAATCCGAGGGTGATGCCTTAATCCTGGAAAATCAGCTGATTAAAAAACACGCCCCTAAATACAATATATTACTCAAGGACGGCAAAAGTTATCCTTACATATATATTTCTATCGGTGTGGATGAATTCCCCAGAATCACCTACGCCCGCGGCAAAAAGAAAAAAAAAGGCCGGTATTTTGGCCCCTACCCAAGTTCACCGTCGGTGCGTTATGCCCTGAATTTCCTGCAAAAAGTCTTTAAAGTCCGCCAATGCACCAACAGCTTTTACAGCAACCG
>CAZLAW010000110.1:0-7012 GCA_964557625.1 uncultured Marinicella sp. | reverse complement strand
GGTTCAGGGCCCGGTTTACCATCATCTCCGCATTGACCATCAGAATATGATGAAAAAGCTGGATTAATCTGATAGTAATTGAATGGTACCCGCTTCACAGGTGATGGTGGCCGGGGTGTGACCGATAAATTCTCCATCAGGCATAAGTGGCATGGGTTCTGAGGTGGTCAGCGTGATGGTTTTACCACGGTGGGTTTCGATTTCTGAATGTTCGATATGGCGTCCGCTGTAGATGGTGGGAAATAGATTTAAAATGCGCCAGCGTGAGATGGGTTTTAATAAAACCACATCGAGGTAACCGTCATTAATTTTGGCGTCCGGGGCGATTTTAAAGGAAGTGCCGGTGTAGCGACTGTTGGCCACTTCAACGAACACCAGATCATCTTCAATGGCTTGGCCATCAATCCTTATTTTTATTTTGTTGGGTTTAATGCGCATGGTTTCCCATAATGCCGCCAGAGAATAGGACATGGGACCCAGTTTTTTAATTTTTTGGGTGGTTTGACCAATATTGACCGCCAGGCCAATGCCGACGATATTGATGAAAAAATAGTGTTGATCACTGGTTTGGACTTTGCCGACATCCACCGGTTTGACTTTAAATTTTTGAATCATATCAATGGCTTTTTTCCAATCAGCGGGCTTAAGTCCTAACTCTCTGGAAAAAGCATTGCCGGTACCCACCGGTAAAATACCCAAAGGTAAACGTTGTTCGGCCCGAATTCGCATCAAGGCATTCACCACTTCAAATAATGTGCCGTCACCACCGGCGGCAATCACAGCTGAGTATCGATCAAATTGTGATTGGGTCATCAAACTGTGGACATCTTTAGGCCGGCCGGTTTTTCTTAAATCATAATTAATACCTCGTTGTTGTAAATACGTTTCAATCATTGGTAATAACTTATCGGCATGGCCGCTGCCGGCATGGGGGTTATAAATAATCAGCAGTGGTTTCATCTTCTTCATTCGGTTGAATCGCCTATGATTGTATAACGTCTGTATATAATGTTGCTAAAATATACCTTTTTTAATGTTCACTGAGGGCTTTTTTTGGCATGACATTTATTATTGGACAGCGGTATTTTAATGAAGCAGATGTGTCCTTAGGCCTTGGGCAAGTGGTGGCGCAACAAGATCGAATGGTCAAACTACATTTTGGGGCCGTGGATGAACAACGCATTTATGCCAAAGATTCAGCACCCCTGATTCGTTTTAAACCCCAAGTGGGTGATGCCATCAACTGTCGTGACGGACGGGTTGTGATGTTAACCAAGGTTACAGAAAGTGACGGCTTATTACATTTTGAGGGCACTCTTGACGACGGCCAACCGATTCAGCTGGATGAAACGGCGCTTGCCGACAACATCGCTTTGTCACAACCCAAAGACCGATTACTGAATGCCCAGTTGGATTCACCCAAATGGTTTCAGCTGAGGCAGGATGCCGCTGAGGTGCGAAGTCAGCTGTGGCAATCTGATTGGTATGGTTTGATTGGTTGTCGTACCGCCCTGTTATCGCATCAGTTGTATATTGCTCGACAAGTCAGCGGCCGGTTTGCTCCGCGGGTTTTGTTGGCAGATGAAGTGGGGCTGGGTAAAACCATTGAAGCGGGTTTGATTGTGCATGCGCAGTTGTTGAACGGACTGGCGGATCGGGTGCTGTTTTTGGTGCCTGATAGCTTGGTACACCAGTGGATGGTGGAACTGTTACGGCGCTTTAATATTCATGCCAGTGTGTTTGATGAGGCCCAGTGTCAGGCACTTATGGACAGTGGTTATGCCAATCCGTTTGAATCGGCTCAACAGGTGCTGGCGCCGTTGTCACTTATCACTGAATCTGCTGAGCGATTTGAACAGCTTAAAGCGGCCGGCTGGGATTTGATGGTGGTCGATGAAGCACACCATTTGAAACAGCCGGAACATGACAACTATCTGGATTCGGCGCTGATGTTCGATGACCGGACGCTGAGTGAAGACGAACGGGCGTATGCGGTGATAGAGGTGTTAAGCGAAGTGATTGGGGGTGTTTTACTGCTGACAGCCACACCCGAACAGTTGGGCCAGCGCAGTCATTTTGCCCGTTTGCGCCTGTTGGATAAAGATCGGTTTAATGATTATGCGGCGTTTGTGGAAGAACAGGCGCACTTCGAGCCGATTGCTGCAGGCGTGGGATTGCTGATAGATGCACAACAACACAACTCGGCACTACCACTGAAGCAAGTGGACAAACTGCTGGCGCCCCATGTGGCGGATTCGGTGATAAAAGAACTGCACAAACTGGCGCAAACACCAGATAAAACGCCGGATTTTATATTGCGTTTACTTGATCAATACGGCACCGGGCGCATCATGTTTCGCAACACCCGACAATCTGTCAGCGGCTTTCCAGAACGGGTTCTGGCATTAACGACGCTGCAAGCCCCGCCCAATTATGCTCATTTAGACACAGAGGTGGCGGCCTTATCGCCGGAAATCTGCTTTCAGTCACAGCAAGAGGCTATCAACTGGACTGAAGCAGACCCCAGAATTCCCTGGTTGGTTGAGACACTGGCCCATTTAAAGAATGAAAAAGTGGTTCTGATTGCACACCATGCCGACAGCATACGTGCCCTGGCAGATCGGCTACGCGAAAAATATGGATTGCATGCGGCTTTATTCCATGAAGGTATGACATTGGTGGAACGGGATCAGGCCGCCGCCTGGTTTGCTGATTTTGAGCAGGGCACACACGTATTGTTGTGTTCAGAAATAGGCAGTGAAGGCCGCAATTTTCAATTTGCCCGGCATTTGATTTTATTTGATTTACCGCCGCATCCGGATTTATTGGAACAACGTATTGGCCGCCTGGATCGGATTGGCCAGGGCCGGGAAATACACTTGCATGTACCGATATTTGACAACTCGCTGCAACAAACCTGGTTTCGCTGGTATCATGAAGGTTTGGGGCTTTTTGAACGGCCCAATCCGGCAGCAGCCATGCTGTATAAAGAATTTAAGACAAGCCTGCATCAAGCGCTGACAGCGGATGCCGTTGAACGCCTGATTCAGGAGACCCAAGCCCGGTCTGAACAACTGCTAACAGAATTGGCCCGGGGGCGTGATCGCTTACTGGAATTCCAGTCACATCCACCGATGGCCGAACAATGGGTGGATCAGGCCGAAAATGCCGAAGCGGTGGATGCCTTAATTGATTTTATGCACCGGGTTTATGATTTGTATGGTATTGATTACGACATCAACAGCAATGGCAGTGAGATACTCAAGCCCACCGAACAAATGCAGGGTTATTTTCCGCGTTTACCGGATGAAGGAATGACGGTGACTTATTTTCGCCACCATGCACTGGCGAATGAAACCTGGCATTATCTGACATGGGAGCACCCGATGGTGAGTGAAGTGTTGGAGATGATTCTGACCCAGGAAAAAGGCAACAGCACGCTGGTGGCGATTCAACATCAGGGCTTAAAAGCCGGCCAGTTATTTTTGGAGTGTCATTACCAGTACGCCCTCAGTGGCCGACAAAATCGATACCTTGCCGGTATTTTACCGCCGCAAAGGGTGCGGCTATTGTTATCCGAACAAGGTAAAGAATTGGCCGAACAATTAGACTCGGAAAGTTTAAAAACATGGTCTCAATCGGTGCCCCAGAAAACGGCGGTGGCTGTTTTAAAAGCCAAACTACCGGTGATTAAACAGTTGTTAAAACTGGCTGACTTAAAAATTAAACAACAACACAGCGATTTAATCGGTCAGTGGCAACAGCGGGTCAAAACCGCATTAGAAAGCGATATAGAGCGTTTAAAACAACTGGCAGAAATGAATCAGCTGGTCAGAGAGGCCGAATTAACGCAGGCCCAAAATCAGTTAGCCCAGGCCGTTGAACGGGTTGGCGCTTTACAGCCGCAGTTGGATTCACTGCGTATTTTAGTTACTATGTAATTTCTCAATCCTCAGGTCAGCATGAATTACGGCGAAACAATCGAACGTATTTACCAACAACTGTTGCTGGAAAAAAATTATGGACAGGTGGCTGCGTATATTCCTGAACTGGCGACGGTGGACAGTGAAAAGTTCGGCGTGTGCCTGATCGATTGTCATAACAAGCGGTATGCGGTGGGTGACTGGCAGGAACAATTTTCGATTCAAAGTATCATTAAAGTTGTTACCCTGAGCCTGGCTTACCAAAAGCTGGATGCCCAATTATGGCAACGGGTCGGGGTGGAGCCCTCGGGAACACCATTTAATAACCTCAGTCGTCTGGAACATGATTTTGGCATCCCCAGAAACCCCTTTTCCAATGCCGGTGCCATTGTGGTGTGTGATGTATTGATGGAACTGTTCAGTGACCCGCGTGAAGTGGTGATAACCATGCTACGGACATTGGCCGCCGATGCCGATATTCATTATACCGAGGCCATCGCTGCTTCGGAAAAATCTGAAGGCTACCGCAATATGGCACTGGCCTACTTTATGAAATCTATGGGTAACATAAAGCACGACGTGGACGATGTACTGGATTTGTATTTTGATGTCTGTTCAATTGGTGTCAATTGTGAGCAGCTGGCACGTATTTTTATGTACCTGGCCAAACATGGTAGAAGTGCGGATGATCAACACTGCTACCTTAGTCGGGGTCAGGCCAAGCGCATTAACGCCATTATGCTGACCTGTGGTTTTTATGATGAGGCCGGTGATTTCGCCTTTCGGGTCGGCTTACCCGGTAAAAGCGGCGTTGGTGGGGGTATTGTGGCGGTGATGCCCGGTGAATTTAGCCTGGCGGTGTGGTCGCCGCGCCTGAATGAAAAAGGCAATTCTTACCGTGGTTTACGCTTTTTAGAACACTTCACGGATGTCACTGAGAAGACCATTTTCTAAATTAGCTACAGACTTATTGTTTTCTTTTTGATTTCAGTTCTTTAACAGGCCGAGGTTTCACGTTAAAATCTTTGTTTTTCATGATTGCGAAACCATTATGTTGAAACGAATTGTGCTGTTATTGTTAGTCACCGGCGTGGCTTGTGCCAAGCAAGCTGACACCACCATTGATCCTTTTATCTGGCTCGAAGACATTGACTCGAAACGTGCCATGGATTGGGTAAAGGAACATAACAAAGCCACCGCTGATGCGTATAAATCCAAACCCATTTATGATGAACTGTATCAACAAGCGCTCACTACCCTGAACAATCAATCACGCATTCCTGAGGTGAGCCGTCAGGGTGACTGGTTGTATAACTATTGGAAAGACGACACCCATCCGCGGGGTATTTACCGCCGGGCCAAAGTGGATAACTTTATTGACAGCCGGCAGGCCGATTGGGAAACCGTTATCGATATGGATGCGTATAACAAAAACCATGAGGGCACCTGGGTGTTTAAGGGTTTAAATTGTCTTAAGCCAGCGTACCAACGCTGTTTAATGTACTTATCACCCGGCGGCGGTGATGCCGTCATTATGAAAGAGTTTGACGTTGATAATAAACAATTTATTGAAGACGGTTTTCAATTGCCGGTATCAAAAATGCGGGTTGATTGGCGTGACCAGGATCACTTGTATGTGGCCACAGACTTTGGTGTTGACAGCATGACCCAGTCTGGTTACCCGGCGGTGGTTAAGTTATGGCAGAGAGGGCAAAATTTAACTGATGCCGAGACACTGATGACGGTGTCACAAGAATCAGTATCAGTTTCTGCGTACCGGTACGGTGATGATAAAAAGCCCATTGATTTTATTATCGACAGTACCTCATTCTGGACCAATGACTATTATCTTTTGGTTGATGACAAACCGCAAAAGCTTAACTTACCTGACACCGCTGTGGTCAATGATGTTTATCAGGATAAACTATTGGTGTCGTTAAAAGAAGACTGGACATTCCGGGACCAACCCTTAAAACAAGGTATGGTGTTGCTGATAGAACCATCGTTGTTACTGAATAAAAAAGACGGAGCCAAAGACGGCGACTGGCAGGTGTTTTTAGACCCCAACCAGTTCACCACCATTGAATCCATTGCCACCACGGATAACAGCATTATTGTGAATTCACTGGTGGATGTGGTGGCACAGGTGGATATCTATCAACCCAATACAAAAGACCCTAACCGAATCTGGCAGAAAACCCGGGTCGAATTTCCACCCAATGGCGCGGTGAGTCTGACCGCCGTGGATGATAAATCCGGTGATTTCTTTGCCATCTATGAATCCTTTATCAAGCCACCCACGTTGTACCACGTGGCCGGTGATGATTTAAAAGCCACCGCCGTTCGTCAACAAGATCCCAGCTTTGATGCCGCACCTTATGTGGTGAAACAGTATTTTGCCCGATCCAAAGACGGCACCTTTATTCCTTACTTTATCGTGATGAATAAAGACCTTGAATACAATGGCGAAAACCCGACCCATATCTTTTCCTACGGTGGTTTCAGAAACTCACTGACGCCATCTTATTCGGGCAGCTATGAAGCCTTAGAAGGTGCGTATGGTAAATTATGGCTCGACCGCGGCGGTGTGTTTGTCTCGGCCAATATTCGTGGTGGTGGCGAGTATGGTCCCAAATGGCATCAGGCCGCTTTACTGGACAATAAAACCAAGTCCTATGAAGACTTTGAAGCGGTGGCCAGAGATCTGGTGGAACGCAACATCACCTCGCCTGAGCACCTGGGTATTGAAGGCCGTTCCAATGGCGGTTTGTTGGTGGGTGCCACCATGACCCGGCATCCGGAATTGTACGGTGCTGCTGTGATTGGTGTACCATTACTGGATATGAAGCGTTATCACAAACTACTCGCCGGTGCCAGCTGGATGGGCGAGTTCGGTAATCCTGATAACCCCGAACACTGGTCTTTTATGAAAGAGTACAGCCCTTACCAGAACCTGAAAAAAGACACCGATTATCCCGCCACCTTTTTCTTTACCTCCACCCGGGATGACCGTGTGCATCCCGGCCATGCCCGGAAAATGGCGGCTAAGATGGAATCCTACGGTTATCCGGTCTGGTATTATGAAAATA
>CAZLAW010000109.1:0-7190 GCA_964557625.1 uncultured Marinicella sp. | reverse complement strand
AAATAATCTTGTGGCGGTCAACAAAAAAGGAGCCTTTGCTTAACTCATTCACCTGCTTGATGTTCAGTGATTTCGGTGATTATGTGCTCAGCAAAAGCCACTTATCAGTTTTACCTGCCCCAAAGTGCGCGCATTCTACACCAAAACCGGCGTCAGGTTAAGGATTTCCTGCCTTATTTGCGGTTTTTTTATCGTCTTAAGGATATTTTATTCAGTTGACGCTCATTCCGGCCGCCGCAAGCACTTCAACCGCATTACTGACGTCTAAAACTTGACAATACGCAAGCGTATGGTGACAATGTTAAGGATTCAATCTCAAATCGGATAAAAATGATTTTCAAAGACTCACAAGTGGCTGTCATCGATGGTGTTCGCACCCCGTTCATGAAGTCACCGGGCGGTAAAGCCCAGGACCTTAAGGCCTATGATTTGGCCCGCATGACCCTTAACCAAATTAAACACCGCTATGATTTTTTACAATCAGACTGTGATCAGGTTATCATGGGCAATGTTATTCAAAATGCCGCCACCTCAAATGTGGCCAGAGAAGCCATGATTGGTGCCGGTATTGATGTCAAGACCCCGGCGTATACCGTTACCATGGCCTGTATATCAGGTAACCGAGCCATCACCAATACGGCCCAGGATATTCAGTCAGGTGCCATTGATATTGGCCTGGCCGGCGGTGTGGAGTCGATGTCCGATGCCCCGGTTCGTATCAGTCATGCTTTAAAAAAGACCTTGATGAAAGCCCAGAAAGCCAAAGGCTTTAAGGATTACTGGCAGGTGTTTAAGCAATTTAAATTTAAGTCCTTGGTTCCTGAGACCCCGGCGATTGCCGAATTTTCCACCGGTTTAACCATGGGTCAGGATGCCGATCAATTGGCTGCAAAATTTAATATCAGCCGTGAACAACAAGATGCGTATGCCCTGCGCTCTCACCAAATGGCTGCCAAGGCCTGGGAAGAAGACCAATTTAACCAGGAGGTTGAATTTATTACTATCCCGCCTAAGTTTGAAGTGGTTAAACAAGACAACACTTTTTATGCAGACAGCTCCATGGAAAAACTGGCCTCTTTAAAGCCGGTTTTTGTTAAACCCCATGGAACGGTCACCGCCGGTAATGCTTCACCCATTACTGACGGCGCTTCAGTCAGTTTATTGATGAACCTGGCAGAGGCCAAAAAACGTAAACTGAACCCACAGGTTGTTATTGAGGGTTTTACCTATTCAGGTCAAACGCCCAAAGGTGAATTGTTGCTGGGTCCTGCCTACACCATCAGTCGGTTACTGGCTGAGTCCGGATTAACGCTGGATGACATTGCCGTATTTGAAATCCACGAAGCGTTCGCCGGTCAGGTATTGGCCAATTTAGCGGCCTTACAGGATAAAGATTTTTGTAAAAATCAGCTGGGCAGAGATAAACCGGTGGGTGAAATTCCATTGGAAAAAATTAACACCCAGGGTGGCTCCTTATCTTTAGGCCACCCCTTCGCCGCCACCGGCAGTCGTTTATTAACCGCTGCAACGCGTCGTTTGCTCCAATCAAAAGGTCAATACGCACTGATCAGCGCCTGCGCTGCCGGTGGATTGGGATCTTCAATTTTACTCAAAAAAATAGGATAACATCATGGCCAATTTTGAATTAGACATTAATAACAATATTGCCACCATCTGGATGGATCAACCGGGTTCGGAGGTCAACACCTTATCTGTGGCTATGTTGGACGATTTCAGGGCTTTGTTAGACACCATCGAAGAAAATGATGAGATCAAAGCTGCGGTGTTGATCTCGAAAAAACCCAACTGCTTTATCGCCGGTGCCGATATTAAAGATTTTCAGCGTATGGAAACGTCTGAAGAAGCCACCAAACTGTCCCGCGAGGGCAACCAGATTCTAACCCGTCTGAGTCAACTTAAAAAACCGGTGATTGCCGCCATTAATGGCGCTTGTCTCGGCGGCGGTCTGGAAGTGGCCATGGCTTGTCACTACCGCATTGCCACCACCGACGAAAAAACCGTGTTTGGCTTACCGGAAATGAAGCTGGGTTTATTACCGGGCGGTGGCGGAACCCAGCGACTGATTAAACTCACGTCCCTGCGCTATGGTCTGGATGCGCTGTTAACCGGCAAGAATATTTATCCCTACAGCGCCAAGAAAAACGGCCTGGTGGATGAATTAATTCATAAAGAAGGGTTGTACCAAGCCGCTTTACAACAAGCCCACAGTCCGGTCAAACGCCGGCCCAAAAAACAATCACTGGTGGATAAAGCGCTGAACACCGGGCCCGGTCGAAACTATGTGCTGAAAAAAGCCCGTGAAACGGTGATGAAAAAAACCCGGGGTAATTACCCGGCACCTTTAAAAATACTGGATTGTGTGGAAATTGGCCTGGAAGACGGCTTGCAAGCCGGTTTAGAAGCCGAAGCCATCGCTTTTGGTGAACTTCACAGTAGCCCCGAAAGCCAGAATCTGATTCGTCTTTTTTTAGCGATTCAGGACAATAAAAAACTCAAAAACAACAACAAAACCGAAAACACCGATGCCATCACCATGATTGGCGCCGGTTTTATGGGTGCAGGCATCACCGAAGTGTCGATTAAAAACGGCTACCATGTGATTTTAAAAGACATTAGTCCCGAAGGCATCGCCTCAGCCCTGAAAACCATTTGGGATGATTTCACCAAACTGGTGCGCAAAAAAGCCATGACAGCGGTGGATCGGGATCGTTTAATGGCCAACATTGAAACCACCACCGATGATGCGCACATTTGTGAAGCCGATTTAGTGATTGAAGCGGTGTTTGAGGAACTGTCCTTAAAGCAAAAAATTCTCAATGACGTCGAGTCTCGCTGTAAAAAAAGCACCGTGTTTGCCACCAACACCTCATCACTGCCACTGACTGATATCACTAAAAACTCAAATAATCCGTCTAATGTAGTGGGTATGCATTATTTCTCACCGGTACCGAAAATGCCCCTGTTGGAAGTGATTGTCACGGACAAAACATCTAAAAAAGCACGTCAAATGGCCATCAATGTGGGCATCAAACAAGGTAAAACTGTCGTTGTGGTGAAAGATGGCCCGGGCTTTTACACCACCCGGGTGCTGTCAGCCATGACCCATGAAGCCATTAAAGTGCTGCATGATGGCGCCAAAATTGAAGACGTGGATAGTGCCATGAAAGACTGGGGATTCCCGGTGGGCCCCCTGGCGTTGATGGATGAAGTGGGCATCGATGTGGGCGCCCACATTGCCCGCGGGGCATTGGGTGATATGTTCAGCGAACGCGGTATTGAACAAGATGACACTGTACAAAAACTGGCTGATGCCAAACTCTATGGCCGGAAATCAGGCAAGGGGTTTTATCATTACCCCAAAAAAGGCAAAAAATCAGTCAACAGCGACATCTATGAATATTTTGGCGGCGAAGACAGAAAGCATATGGACAAAGCCACCATTCAAGACCGTATCGGCCTGATTTTTGTCAATGAATGTGTGCATTGTTTGCAGGAAGGTATTTTGGACAGTGCAGCTGATGGTGATTTAGCGGCCATTTTGGGTTTAGGTTTTCCACCTTTTACCGGTGGACCGTTTAGGTATATCGATGCCCGGGGTGCCAAGGATATCAGCGAAACCCTTAATCGGTTAGCAAAACAGTATGGCAGTCGCTTTGAGTCAGCTCAATTATTGGCTGAAAAAGCCGCTGCAGAAGCTCGTTTTTATTAACAGTTACTCTGTTTGCGATTGTGACGGTTTATTGATGTCCGCTGTCAGCGCTGTTTCCAAGGGATCGTCGATGGCCTTGACCGTCTGATTCTTCCCTTGCTGTTTGGCTTGATACAAGGCGCTATCTGCCCGTTTAATGGTTTGCTGCAGATAACCGTCTTGATGACTATATTGAGCCAAACCGGCGCTGATGGTTAATTGGATTTCATGTTTGTGATAGTGGAATGTGGCGCTGGCCACCTGCTTGATAATTTTATCTGCCACTTGCTTTCCGGCAGTCAAATCGGTGTTCGGCAGCAACACCAGAAACTCTTCACCACCCCACCGGTAAGCATAATCAGACTTTCTTAAGCTGTTCAACATAATGCGAGCTATTTCTATCAGCACCACATCTCCGGCGGCATGACCCAAATCATCATTAACCTGCTTGAAATCATCTAAGTCAAACATAATCACCGACAATGGTTTTGCCTTGCTTTTCAAAGAAGCCATTAACTGTTGGCTGTATCGGGCATAATGGCGGCGATTAAACAAACCCGTCAATTCATCGGTTTCACTGCTTAAACGCATCATCTCACGGGTTTCACTGTTATACCGTGAAAACCGGGTGGCACCGTATGCACCAAAAACATAAGCAGACACCAACAAACCACCACTGATGTACCACACCATACTTTCGGGCATATCAAAAACTTGAGCATAGCCAATAAAGGTAAACGCACCATGGGCAAATAAAAAACCCAGCGCCATCGATCGGCCTTTTAATTGAGACGCCAATAAGTCATTAATGACAAAGTAATAGTAAGAAACTAATGACAACAGACAGTACAGGCCAATCAGCCAAAAATCAAAATCTTGTTTTAAGGGTAATGATTGCAGAAACAACCAGCCTAAAAATCCATTAAAACAGAAAAAAACAAGAGAATATGCCACCATATCCAGTGTACTAAATCCTTTTTTCTTTTCGGCACCATGTAACAAAGGCATGATTCTCGGGGGAAAGAGATTACGAAGATTTTACCAGAAATATATTTTAGAGTTTAGTTGATATGTCACATTATTGGCCTAAAAACAGCCTTTTTAGAGTCCATTTAACATTTTTGTTATGGTTTTTTGAAATGCATAAAAAAACCGGCCAAAAAGCCGGTTTTGATGGGTTGAACAGTGAAGGAATTAACGCTTCGAGAACTGAACCGAACGACGGGCTTTGCGTAAACCCACTTTTTTCCGTTCCACTTTACGGGCATCACGGGTCAAAAAGTTATGCTCTTTTAAGGCACTTTTCAAAGAATCATCGGATTCTAACAACGCGCGTGACAAACCCAATCGAATGGCACCGGCCTGGCCGGTGATACCACCACCTGTTACTGTGCATCGGACATCAAACTGATCATTAAGACCCAGATGCTCTAAAGGTTGACGCGCCAGCATTCGGGCTGTTTCACGACCAAAATAATCTTTAATGTCTTTATCGTTAATCACAATCTTACCTGAACCCGGGGTTAAAAAGACCCGAGCTGAAGAAGATTTTCTGCGTCCTGTTCCGTAATATTGTTCTGTTGCCATGGTTATACCTCTAATGCTTTGGGCTCTTGGGCGGCATGGGGATGCTCATTGCCGGCATAAACTTTAAGTTTGCGATACATTTGTCGTCCCAATGAATTTTTGGGCAACATGCCTTTAACGGCCTTTTCAATCACCCGCTCCGGGTGTTTGGCCAACATTTCTTTTAATCCGATGGTTTTTAAATTTCCCACATAACCGGTGTGATGTTGATACACTTTGGCATTCATTTTATTGCCGGTCACCGCCACTTTTTCGGCATTGATGACCACAATATAGTCACCGGTATCCACATGTGGGGTGTATTCAGGCTTATGTTTACCTCTCAGTCGGGTGGCTATTTCAGTGGCCATTCGACCCAGGGTTTTGCCTTCGGCATCCACTAAAAACCATTCGCGGTTTATTTCATCCGCTTTTGCGCTGTATGTTTTCATATTTTTCTACGTTATCTGAACCGGGGCCAATCTTGAAACTGCCATCCAAGGCTCGGCCATTCACAAAGTGCGGGAATGTTACTGAATTATGTGACAAGATGCAAGTTATTTGTGCAGAAGTTTGGCCTTTCTTTTCGGCATTCAAATCTCACCCGGTGTGATAGTTAATTCAGGCGCCGGGAAGTCGGCTGGATATGATTTAATTCGGTGTATAAAAGCATCACACCACAGCGAATATATTCCACCACCTGTTGATAATCCATTTCATCACTTTCCAGGCCCTCAACCTGATTATCCATTTGCCCAATAGCGTTTAAATCAGCCATAAACTCGCGACTTTCAGCGCTTAATCCAACCTGACTAAAACCGGCCTGGCCCAATCCGGATAAAAAAGCCTGAACCCAGTCAGACACTGCTTTCAATCGAACGCTTAAATCATCATGATCATCGGGTAAAATTAAATGATACCCATAGTCATTATCTTTGAGCTCTTTTTTAGCCATCTCGAAGACGGCTGAAAACACCTCTGACACCGCCTGTGGTGTTGTTTCTGACAAGCAAAAATCTGCCATGGTTAATTGTAACCACTGTTGATATTGGGTCTCGGCATTAAAACACAGCATGGCGCTGGCCTGAGCATGGAGCTCAGCCGGTGAAGCCAAAACTTCTAAGGACTTGAGGTGTTCGGCAAAGGCTTGATAAGGAATTTGCATATATTTTATAGGTTTTTCAAAAACTTGGCTCAATAAGCTAATAAGTTTATTGACCTTTACGCATTTACAAATTATATTAAATCCATTGGTATTCCAACGGTGCAATCGGCTGCTGCCCAATATGGGGGCATAACCCTTGTGCATCAAGAGGCTTGTGAAGGATTTTTGACAAATTTGACGGCTTATAAAATTATGAATGATATTAAAGAATTAGAAAAAAATATTGAAAAATGTCTCGAAAAAATTGAACAATTTGCCGCTGAAAATAATGCTTTGCGAACCCGCATGGAAGAGTTAACCCAGGAAAAAGCACGGCTCATGCAAAAAAATGACCAGGCTAAAACCCGGTTAGAGTCCATGATTTCGCGGTTACGCAACCTGGAGCAAGCGGTATGAGTAAAGAACGCATAACAGTTAAATTGCTGAACCGAGAGTACCCTTTCAGTTGCGAACCCGGTGAACGCCAGTCTCTGCTCATGGCTGCAGACCACTTAGATGGTATCATGCGCGAAATTAAACAAAATAACAGCACCCTCTCTTACGAAAAAATAGCTTTGATGTCAGCCATGAATATCGCCCATGATTTAATCAAAGCCCAGTCCCTAAACCAACAATACGACACCGAAGTGATGGGCGCCATCAAAAAACTCAATGGTAAACTTGAACAGGCCTTCGCGAACGATTAGAATAAACCTTAATGATGTTGACTGTGGTGTTCGAGAGCTATTTGCATATGCCTTGGCCCTAATT
>CAZLAW010000108.1:0-7341 GCA_964557625.1 uncultured Marinicella sp. | reverse complement strand
CCGGCTTTTTACTGGCCGCGATATTAGCCGCCATTATGAGCACCATTTCATCACAATTACTGGTGAGCTCAAGCTCACTGACCGAAGACTTTTATAAAACCTTTGTGCGCAGACAAGCCGGTAACAAAGAATTGGTTCTGGTCGGTCGCTTAAGTGTGATTACTGTGGCCTTGTGTGCCATTTATCTGGCTTATAACCGCGACAGCAGTATTCTTGATTTAGTCAGCAATGCCTGGGCCGGTTTTGGTGCGGCTTTTGGGCCGTTGATTATCTTGAGTCTCTACTGGAAACGCATGAATCTGGCCGGCGCCATAGCGGGTATGGTGGTCGGTGCGGCCACCGTATTGTTTTGGATTTACGCACCCATCACCATAAACGGTAACAGCTTAAGTTCGATTATTTATGAAATTGTTCCGGGCTTTATTATGGCTTGTGTGGCCATAATTGTGGTGAGTCTGATAACTCCACAACCTAACAAAGAAATCAGTGATCTTTATGATGAGGTTGAAGAATCGATCTGATTTATATGTCTGGTGGGTTTAAACTTTACCGGGTTTACCGGCATCTAAGCCCACCAACAGCTTTAACAATCCAACCACAAGCAGCATAATCAGTGGTATGGACCAACCACCGCTGAGATCAAATAAACTACCAAACAAAACCGGACCAATCGCTGCCACCGTATAGCCGATGGACTGCGCCATACCGGATAATTCGGTGGCCTGCTCGGTGTCTCGCGATCGCAATACAATCAGCAACAAAGCCAATCCAAAAGTGCCACCCAAAACCATTCCAATCAAAGAAACCCAAATCGCCACCGGACCCAGATTCGGAAATAATAAACCGATAATACCAATGCTTTCTACGGTGATAAGGATAACAATAATTAACCGTTGGTCCTCAGTTTTACCGGCCAGGTAAGGCACCAATAATGAGCCGAAAATCCCCATGGCCTGCGATAAAGACAACATCCAGCCGGAAAACTCAGGATCATAATCACGGCTCAGTAAAATCGCCGGTAACCAGGCCAGAATGACATAAAAGGTCAAGGACTGAAGCCCCATAAACAACGCCACTTCCCAGGCCTTTAAGGATTGACCCATGTGCTTCATGGCAGCCATAAACCGTCGCTTAGTGGCTGATTTTTTCAACCTGAAGAACTGGGGCAACCAGATGCAAAAAGCCAACAGAGAAACCAGTCCCCAAACACTGAGCGACCCGCGCCAACCCAAATTAAGATCATGCGCCAGTGGCACGCTTATTCCGGCGCCTAAAGCCGCACCCACTGCCATCATGGCTGAATACAAACTGGTTACCAAACCTGATTTTTTGGAGAAATTTCGTTTGGTCAAACTTGGTAACAGGACATTACCCAAGGCAATCGCCATACCCAACATCAAGGTTCCGATATAAAGCGCCGGAATCCAGTCAATCGAGCGAATACCAATACCGACCGTCAGCACCAGCATGGTACCCAACAAAGTCCCCCCAATCCCAAACCGCTGAGTAAACAAAGGCGATAAAATCGACATCACACCAAAACACAACAAGGGCAAGGTGGTCAATAAGCCCAACATAAAATTAGACAAGCCTGTGGCCAGACGAATGTCTTCAATCAACGGCCCGACAGCGGCTAAGGCCGGCCGCAGGTTAATGGCAATGGCGAGAATCCCGATAATCAATAACAATTGACCGGGCTTAAAGAATTTTTCAGGTTGTTTAACAGGCATTTTTATTGTTTTTATTAAGCACTAAGAACAGATCAACGATACCGATATATCAGTCCTTTATTTATGATACCTCACTGTAATGTCTCATCTTAACATGAAAGAATAAGTGCACGATTGGTCATAACTGGAATGACTGAATAATCTGACTGAACACACCCCTCAATCCCCTCTCAAGAGGGGAGGCAAATTGGCCTCTGTCAATGATAAACGAAAGAGTAAATCCAGTCCCCTCTTGAGAGGGGTGCAGGGGTGTGTTCAAGCAGTTTAACGCGATTTTGAAAAGTTTGTTGAAAAGCTTGTTTACAGTTCTTAACGCCGCACCGCTCCACTCACATCATAAATATCCTCAATGGCTGTTAAGTTAATCTGGCCTGCATGCTGTAATAATTCAGCCACGCCATAATGCAATATGATTTCTCGAATAATTCGGTTGGTGACCACGATTTGGGATCTTTCCAAGTCACCTGAAGCACTTATTGCTGTCGGTTTATTATGATAGCCGATATTACCGACAATCCGGCAGCGATCATTATCAACCGGCCAGATAATGACACTGATGGTGTCTTTTTTGCCGGTGGTTTTCCAGCGAAACTCATGCCCATCGACTACAATTTTGCGACTGCCTTTTTTGCTAATTGCCATGCTGTTATTTTTATCTTCGATAATACCTAAACCATACATATGGGTTCCAGCAGAACCACTTTCAAACTAATACAACCAACCGGTACGAAACGACACACCCACCAATACAAAAAGAATTGAAAACAGCGTCACCGGTATAATGTGCCAGGCCATATCGGTTAAATTATCCGTTGATAATTTTGGAATAACCCGCAATCGCGCATCCAAAGCGAAACCAATGGTTAAAGCCAATAAGATTAATTTGGCCATAATCGCATGCGCTATGGAATTGGACAGATTAAACCACTGCCCGATATCAGGTAATAAACGATACGCCAGCCACACACCGGAAATCACTTGCACAATTAAAGCCGGTATGCCGATTTTTTCATACATCGACTCGAAGTGAAGTAATTGGTCCGGTGATTGCTGTTTCAATACTTTAGGCAAAATACCCAATGCTAAGATAATATGACCACCGGTCCAGATGGTGGCCGCCAGAATATGTAAAAACAAGACAGCGCCGAACATAAACTTTACCGAAAAATAACAGGTCATATTCTAATATGAGAGACAATAGATTGCTTAAATTTTCATGTTTTCAAACAATCACAGATTAACTGCTTATTGGCCAGCCATTCTACTTTTACTGTACGGTCTGCTGATGTCCGGCCAGGTCAAAGCCTGGGACTTTTATGACGATAAAAAAGATGACATCTACTTATGGGGCGGCACCTATACCCATTTTAGCAACAGCGAAAGTTACCGGGGCGCTTCCTGGTTGCTTGGCGTAGAAGTTGTCAAACCCAATGACCATGTCTATGGTGTGGCTGTATTCAATAACTCATTTGGTCAATTTTCCCAATATTTCTTTTACGGCAAAGTCTTTAGGTATAAAAACACCAACTTCCACGGCAAAATCACAGGTGGTTTAATTCATGGCTATAAAGGCGAACACCGGGACAATCTTTATTTTAATGAACTATTGGGTGTGGCACCGGTTATTGTGCCCGGCATTGGTTATCAGAAAAACCGCTGGGGCATTGATTTGTATTTATTGGCCACGCAAGGATTGCTACTCGGGGTGGGTTATCAGTTTTAATGAGCAAAGCCATTGATCGAAAATTAACAAGGGTATTTGCTCTAATTCACACGCAAATACCCTTGAATTAATGATTTAAAATCAACAAAAACAGTTCAGCTTAGTTTGCTTATTCAGGCGCTTTGGTGAAACGCAAATAAGGTAATTTAATATCAATCTCACCAAACTTGTCTTTCGCCTGAGCATCATCTAAATCCAAACCAACAATCACGTCTTCGCCCGGTCGCCAATCAGCTGGTGTGGCAAGCGGTTGCCCATCGGTGGCCTGAATGGCATCCAATGCCCGTAATATTTCTGCAAAATTTCGACCCACTGACATCGGGTATGACATGGTTAAGCGAATTTTTTTATCCGGTCCGATAATAAACACCGTTCTCACTGTGGCACTGTCAGCCGCTGTACGACCGTCCGGTAAAACCGATTCAGCCGGTAACATGTCATACAATTTGGCCACTTGTAATGAGGTGTCATCGATGATCGGGAAATCTGCCGGGGCACCGGCAAAAGCCTCAATATCACGCATCCATTTATGATGATCTTCGACGCTGTCCACGGAAACACCCATCACTTTGGTATTACGCTTCTTGAACTCAGGAACTAAACGCGCAACAGCACCAAATTCAGTGGTACATACCGGGGTGAAATCTTTCGGATGTGAAAATAAAATGGCATAACTGTCACCAACCCAATCATGCAGGGTTAACTCACCGGCGGTGGAATCTGTGGTGAAATCAGGTGCGATATCATTAATACGGATTGTCATAAATACTCCTTAAGGTTAATGAAATAAATGGCGTACTTTCACGCCTAAAAAGCAAAGACTGAAACAATTCAGTCATCAATAATGAATAACAATCATTATACACTTTTCAACCACTTATATCAACAAAACGTAATATTTATACATTAAGACTTATCTGTTAACGACTTTGGAGTAATTGGTAGGCTTGTTTGGCAATTTCCAACTCTTCTTTGGTGGGAATTACCAATACTTTTACAGCTGAATCTGCGGTATTCACTTCGTGAATATCTTCTGATTTTTGTTTATTTTTATCCTCATCCAGTTGAATGCCGTAATAATCCATATCAGTACACACTAAAGCACGCATGCGTTGCGAATTTTCACCAATCCCGGCGGTGAACACAATGGCATCCAGACCATTCATGACCACGGTGTAAGCGCCGATATATTTTTTTATGCGGTAAGCACTCATCTCAATCGCTAACAGACAATCCCGATCGCCCTGAGCCGCTAATGCCTCAATATCCCGTAAATCACGTTGACCGGTGAGGCCCAGCAAACCGCTTTGTTTATTGATGAGGGTATTCACTTCATCGAGCGTATAACCCAGCTTATCCACCAAATGAAAAATAATGCCCTGATCAATATCACCACTGCGCGAACCCATAATCAGACCATTGGTCGGGGTAAAACCCATACTGTGATCGATACTTCGGCCGTCTTTCACCGCAGTCATGCTACAACCATTGCCTAAATGCAGGGTAATGATTTTTGATTGTTTTAAACCGAGGTACTGAATCGCTTGTTGCGACACGTATTGGTGGCTGACACCATGAAATCCATAGACTTGAATACCGTGTTCTGTGTAGAGATTTTTAGGCAGGGCGTATTGATTAGCCACTGCCGGAATACTCTGATGAAAAGCCGTATCAAACACCGCCACTTGCTCAGCTTTGGGGAATAACTGTTCAGCCACCACAATACCGGCATAATTAGGCGGATTATGTAAGGGTGCCAAATCTGCAAAGGCTTGTATTTCCTGCTTCACCCGATCATTGATTAAAGTCGTTTCGGTAAATAAACTACCGCCTTGTACCACCCGGTGGCCGACCGCAGCAATTTCAGACTTATCCTGAATCACACCAACTTTTGGATCCAACAGAAACTCAGCAATCTTTTGCAGTCCCTGTTTGTGGTTCTTTAAAACCAGGGTTTCCTGGATACTGGCTGTTTCTGTTTTAAATTCAAGCTGGCTGTTTTGACCACCAATCCGATCGACCATGCCTTTACAGAGCAACGTTTCCTCAGGCAACTGCAATAATTGAAACTTAATCGACGAACTACCGGAATTAATCACCAGTATCTTCATGATTCGGTACCGTCTTCCTGTGCCTGGATAGCGGTGACCACCACCGTGTTAAAGACATCATCTACGGTACAGCCCCGACTTAAATCATTCACCGGTTTTTTTAGACCCTGTAATATCGGCCCAATGGCCAGCGCTTTGGTTTCCCGCTGTACCGCTTTGTAGGTATTATTACCTGTGTTTAAATCAGGGAAGATAAAGACATTGGCCTGCCCCGCGATTTCTGACTCAGGCATTTTGAGCTTTCCGACCTTAATATCCACCGCCGCATCATACTGAATCGGCCCCATAACTTTTAAATCCGGCCGTTGTTGTCTAACGATGGCGGTGGCCTGGCGCACCCGCTCGACATCCTCACCGACACCTGAAGCGCCGGAAGAATACGACAACATCGCGACTTTCGGCTCGATATCAAAGGCTTTGGCGGTGGCGGCTGACGACATGGCAATTTCCGCCAACTCTTCCGCCGTGGGATTCGGGTTAATGGCACAATCACCATACACCGACACCCGATCTTCTAACAACATAAAAAATACCGAAGAGACCAGCTTGGTGTCGGGTTTGGTCTTAATAAACTGAAAGGCCGGTAAAATGGTGTTCTGGGTGGTGTGGGCCGCCCCGGACACCATGCCATCAGCATGGCCTTTATACACCATCATGGTACCGAAATAGGACACCCCTTCCATCCGATCTTTGGCGATGGCCTGGTTCATGTTCTTATGTTTTC
This sequence comes from uncultured Marinicella sp., assembly GCA_964557625.1. Classification (GTDB taxonomy): domain Bacteria; phylum Pseudomonadota; class Gammaproteobacteria; order Xanthomonadales; family Marinicellaceae; genus Marinicella. Next base: position 1,053 of record CAZLAW010000108.1, on the reverse strand, counting down.
TGAGCTGATATAAAGTTTCGGCATAATCCTCAAACCGATCCGATTGCCGGGGATTAATCACATCCACTGAAGCTAAATCAAAAGCAATGTCATGCATCGCCAGTTGTTTCTCAATCTGATCGCGATCACCCAATAACGTTAACTGAACCACATCCAGTTCAATCAGCCGTTTGGCGGCCTGCAAAATACGCACATCGGTGCCTTCGGGCAGCACGATGTGTTTTTTGACCTGTTGGGCTTTTTTTAGCAGGTTATACTGAAACATACGGGGTGTGATGCCCAGGCTTTGAAAGGTAATCAGACGTTCTAATAAAGCGTCACCCTGAACATACTGCTCAAAATCATGAATGGACGCGAGGATTTTTTCGCTATTTTCCGCATAAATTTGCGAGCGAATGGCACCGACTTTATTGGCCGTGATAAAGGTTCCGTCCTGCACTGACAGAATCGGCACAACCTCAGACAAGCCTTCAATAAGCTGAATAATCGACTCATCCGGCTGTAATCCGCCGGTCAGTACTATCCCTGAAATCAGCGGATAATTGGCCGAAATATTGGCCTGCAACACCCCTAAAATCACACCCGCACGATCACCCGGGGTAATCACCAGCTCATGGTTTTGAATCAAGGGTAAATAATTACGCAGTTGCATGGCGCCGACACTAAAATGACCGGCCTGATTATTCAAATAATCGTGTCCAAATAAAACATCCGCATCCAAGCGGTTGACAATTTCTTTAATGGACGGATTGGCCAACACCGGATTCAATGGAATGGCACTGACCATCACCGATTCGGGTAATTGTTCTTTAAGCGCATTGATAATCGCCGTTTGCGCTTCCGTCGCCACCTTATTCACAATCGCTGCTAAAATCGGCACACTTTTTTCCTGAAAAGAGTCATAAGCCATGTGAATATGATCAGCAATTTGTGCCTCAGTTTTATCCTGACCATGGCTGATAATAATCCCCGGTACGCCTAAATTCTTTGCGATTAAGACATTGATATCAAATTCATTAATCGAATCTGAAGCAGAAAAACTGGTGCCCTCCA
>CAZLAW010000107.1:0-7348 GCA_964557625.1 uncultured Marinicella sp. | reverse complement strand
CAATACAAAACTGGAAACCAGCTTTAAACAGATTCGTGATAGAATTTAATGAAAGCCTAAACCACGATGTTTAAACTTACACAGTTAACTTTACATACTCAACCTGAAAACACATGACTGAATGTACCAACAAACCCATTGCTGATGGTTATATTTTCAATCGTAATATCAGTATTCGGTTTATTTGGCTGGTTTGATAGATGCAACACTTTCGTTAGGTTATTACCATCGAGCACCGTATCCAATGGATTGATTGATTGTGAAAAACACGGATTCGGAAGTGGGCTGAAATTATACCAACCCCCTGAAAGCGTTAAACTCTGGTTACCTTCTGCCTGGTAAGTAAACGAAGTAATTCCATTGGTCAAATAAGTCCCCTGTGTAATTCTAATGACATTATCTTCACCATTGGATTCAGCAATTGTCAGGGCATTGGTCAACTCGCTCGAAGTGCCCACACAAAACGTGGCAGCATCGGCAGCAGTCACAACAATTAAAAACATGACAAGACATCGTACTGAATACATAGAAATACCTTTTAGATTTTAAGTATTTCTGTAAATGCCACCGCCGGGCTAAACAACACAAAAAACCAATGGTTTTTATTAAGGCCAACAGAATGATACCAAAGCAGTGATTGAATCTTATCCCCACCTGTTTTATATTAAAATTATATGTTAGCAGCCATATCTTTATTTATCGTTGTGTTTCTGTCTATGCTGATTACGCGGGTGGCGACCATTGCTTTGTCGCACACCGGTTTATCACGTGAATCGGCCCGCTTTCAGGCACGATCAGCCTTAACAGGTTCCGGCTTTACCACCGATGAATCTGAAAAAGTGGTGAGCCATCCGGTGCGCCGGAAAATTATTCTGCTGTTAATGCTAGTGGGTAATGCCGGTCTGGTCACGGCCATTTCGACTTTATTGCTGACCTTTATTAAACCGGATAAAACGGAGTCTCTGTTACTGAGTATTTTAGTTCTGTCGGTAGGTTTAACACTGATTTGGTGGTTTGCACAAAGCCAGTGGATTGATAAATATCTGTCAATAATCATTGATCGGGCTCTCAAACGCTTTACCAGTATTGATGTGCGCGATTACGCCGCGGTGCTGCATTTATCCGGTGATTATCAAATTTCTGAATTTTCAGTGGATAAAGAAGACTGGATTGCCAACCAGTCCTTGCGTGAATTAAAGCTCGCCCATGAGGGTATTTTTGTTTTAGGGATCCGGCGTGATAAAGGCAATTATATTGGCACACCACGTGGTGATAGCGTGATTCAGCCCGGTGATGTGCTGACCCTATACGGCAAATCCTCGGCATTCGAAGCCATCGATGAACGCAAAAAAGGCTACCAGGGTGATAAAGAACATCAAAAAGCTGTCAAACAACAGAAAAAAAACGAGCACAAAGAACATCAGGAGGATGAAGATTTGCAAGAAGATAAGGACTAAAAGTATATTCATCTGCTCTAAGACGCCTTAATCACCCGTACTTTTAAATCGCTCAAAGATTTTATAATTCTGCTTTGTATTGCACAATTTTATAAGTTTGTTGCATACCCAAGGCTTTAAAGAAAGCTTGCGCCCCGCTGTTATCCCATTCTGTATCGACTGCAAACTCAGTGAAACCTTGTTGTCGACTCCAGTCCATTAAAGCTTCGACCACTTGACTTCCCAGACCCTGACGCTGCCATTGAGGCTGAATATAAAGCCCTTCCAGGTACGCCACACGTTCACTTAAACAACCATCCACCACATTACGTGCAGACAGTTCAAAAAAACCCACATGCTGACTTTTTATATTAATAAAACCGACAAACCAGTCCTTATTCTTATAAATTTTATGCATTTCTTGCTGGAAAAAATCAAGGTTTTTTGGTTTGGGTTGATATAAAGCATGACGAAATTTCTGCCAATGCTCGAAATCTGTTTTTTCAATGGGGATTAATTGAAAATCTGAAGAAGTGTAATAGGGTTTTGATTTGCGAATCTTTTTCATTGAATTTTGTGGCCTCAAGCGGATAATTGCTGTCCTATTAAACCCAGTAAAAAGCCCAGTAAAGCAAAGATGGGTGGCGACCAATGAGATTCAAGCTTCGCTTGGGGCGCGATGTCCTGAAAAATAATATAGGTGATACCACCGGCTGCGAACAACATAATGGCCGCGACGATGGACTGAAAATCACTTAACAACCAATAACCCTATAAGCCGGCGATTGGCCCCAGGAAGGCTATCAACACAAAGACAATAATAATTTTCCTGACGCTGTATTGTGTGGAGGCTTTAATTTCACGAAAGGCATTAAAACCTTCCGGCAGATTCTGTAACGCCATAATTCCGGCCAACAGCGGTGCGACTTTTTTGTCAATCACAAAAGTGGCCCCCAGTGCCAGGGCTTCGGGAATAAAATCAGCCAGCATCGCCACCAATTGACTGGCGGATGTTTGATTTTTAGCCAGGATAATATCCAAAGCCATAAACACCAGGCCACCCAGTACAAAGCTGATGGCAGTGGCTCAAATCGGCAAATCCTTGCTGCCCTCCGGCACCAGTACCAAAGCCACCGCCGCCAACAAAGCCCCACCCCCAAACGCCATCACCCCATGCCGAAGCTCATTTTTTAACCAATCCCGGCGAATATTTTCAAACGCCCCCAAACCGCCACCGATGGGAATCGCCACACCGGCCAGTAAGGTTAACAAGGCAATGACTAACCATTCACTCATAATTTAAGTTAAGCGCAGTTATCAAATGGACACAAATCAACTCTTTACATAATAAACCATAACTTCAATGACAGGGTCTAATACGCAAACATTTCTTGTAAACAGGAACAAATTGCTTGTTCTGTTTTTGTGCTTATAACACCTATTTTTTTGATTAAACGTGACTTATCAACTGCCCTCAGTTGGTCGAGTAGTATCAATCCTTTTTTGTTTTTATACCTACAAGGCACTCGGCATGGAAACTCAAAACCTCTGGTTGTCATTGGCGCCATGAGTACAGTTGATAAAGCGGACATTTCTTCTGGAGAAACCACAACACAAGGACGCGTTTTATTAATTTCGCGTCCTTTAGTCGGGTTTAAGTCAACTAACCATACATCAAACCGTTTGACCATTACCATTCGAGTTCATCATCCGAGTCCATAGGAAAATCTAACCACTCACTGTCGAGGGGTTCTTGACCTTGAGAATTTATCATCTGATCAATTTGATTTTTCCATCCTTCTCTGGCATTTCTTTTGGGGGCAATGAGCAATCCTTCACTAACCAAAAGAAATTCTAATTTTTTTCCTTCAAGGTCGGCTTGCTTGATTAATGCTTTAGGTATTCTCACGCCCTTAGAATTTCCAATCCTTACCAACTGAGTCATAGATAAATACTCCATATTTGACAACAATGTAACTATAATGTAATTACATTTATTTGTCAATATCACCCTAAAACAACCAACGAAAATACCGATCAGGCGATTCCAAAAAGGATTTCATCAGCTGATAATGCGAGCTGTCCCGATAATCGATTTCCTGAATTTTGCCATCATCAAAACTGAGTACTTTAGCGCCCGGGTATGATAATAGAATCGGTGAATGGGTCGCGATTAAAAACTGCGCATGTCCGGGTGCTTCTAATTGGTTAATGATGCTTAACAGCGTCAACTGCCTTTGTGGTGACAGTGCGGCTTCTGGTTCATCGAGAATGTAAAAACCCTGCTCAAACCGGTTCTCAAATAGGGCTAAAAAAGACTCGCCGTGCGATTGCTGATGAAGCGATTTGCCGCCATAGGCTCTTAAATCTGACACTTGTTCAATATACGACGCAAAATTAAAGAAACTCTCCGCTCGCAGAAAGAAGCCTTCTGTGGTTCTGGGCATCCAGGCTAATCTCAGCGCCTGCGCAAGTTCCGACCGATCTTCGAAGGATTCTCGATAATGATCCCGATTACCGCCTTCAGGATTAAAACCACAGCATTCTGCGATGGCTTCTAACAAGGTTGATTTGCCGCTGCCATTTTCGCCGACCAATAAAGTGACCTTTGTGTCCAGCGTTATATCGATACCGGCTTCAAAAGCCGGAATATTAAAAGGATAATAACCGCGATCAAAATTTTCTTCGTGACTGCTGATATGACGAAGAAAAGGAGAACCCTGTGCGCCTACATTGACCATTGACTATATGCTGAAGCCTCATAACGGTTTATCAAATGTTCATTCTAAGAACAATATCGGCTTATTTCAGCTATTTTTATGTCTTTAGCTCAGATTTTTAGCCATAACAACCTGATTTCGCCCCTGTCTTTTGGCTTTGTACAAAGCCTTATCTGCCTGGCTTAATCCCTGTTCAATCTTGTCTTGCTGACCCATCGGATAAATACCGATACTGATGGTAAACTGGATGGTCTTTTGATTAGATATTGACACCTTGCTTTTCTCGACCTGCTGACGAATATCTTCGGCCAGTGCCAGCGCTTCGCGCTCAGATAAATCGTATAAAGTGATTAAAAACTCCTCACCACCCATACGTGCAATCAGACGCTTGTCATTGTCATATGATTTGAGTAAATCAGCGAATTCCTGCAGCACCTGATCGCCGGCGGCATGGCCTTCAAGATCATTGATTTTTTTAAAGTGATCGATATCAATGGCCACTAAAATGGCTTGGTTGTTGTCTTGATGGGTTCGATTGCCGGATTCAATTTCATTAAAAAAACCACGTCGATTGAGTAAGCCCGTGAGCCAGTCGCGCATCGCCAAATCCGAATTTTTTGCTGCTAACGAGGCAAACTTCAAGGCTAAACAACCAACGGCCAGGATTAGCATAAACAATAACGAGGCGATGGTAAATATCGAACGGTGATAGTCCAAAGACTGGCGCGCGGTGGTCGGTAAAATCTCAATCAGACCGGCATAAGACCACACAAAAATAATTAAATAGATAATGACGACATAGCGTAAACGCCTAAAAATGCGTGCCAACTCGGAGCGCAATGGCGCTGTCAGGGCATGTTGCAAGGCTAGCAGATACACAACCTGACCACTGGCTGTGGTAAGAACTCGAAAACGGGCATTCGGCCAAAGTATCTCCCAGGCCACAATACTAATGGCCGGAAAAATAACTAACAATACCAGTAACCAGGGTTTAAGCGGCCGGTGAGCAAAATGCCAAAAGCCCATTAAGAAGAATACCGTAGAAAAGCCAATGGCCACATGGTTTAGCGCATTTCGAAACAGCTCCCAGGCTTGCGGAACTTCTATAGAAAAAGCAAATAAAGAGACACCGTTGAGTAAAAACCCCAGAGCCCACCAAATCGCGGCCCGATCATTCAATCGGCCACTGCCCAGATAAAGTAACAAGCCGCCCAGCATCATCTGAATAATGCCACGGGTAAACGCCATGGTGACAATATCAACGGTCAGAAGACTAATACCATTCATGTGAAATGTATCTGCAAGACGAAGTGATCGGGGGTAATATGGTAATGAAACATATATTTAATCCAAAGCTTATCGCACATTATAGCTAATTGAGTGCTTGCCATGATAATTTGTCGTGAATTGTCATATTCAATGCACTAAACATTACTGTGCCGTATAACCAGCCGAATAAATCTGTATTCCCTTACTGATGCTTCATCGGAAATCATCTATAATTGAAGTATAAACTAATACATCGTTGAGAAGTAAACACCATGTCAGATGATACCATCAACAGCCGTTACGGCTTAAATCCGGCGCACAGTGAAGTGGTCGAGGCCTGCAAAACCGTTGAACCCTGCCGGGTTTTGGATATGGGTTGTGGCACGGGACGCAATGCGCTTTATCTAAGTCAATCAGGTTTTCAGGTAACAGCGGTGGACAATAATCCCAATGCCATTCAAAGACTGCAGCAGATTGTGGCTGCAGAGAATATCAACAACATTCAGGCACAGGTTTACGATCTGAATCAGGCTGAACTCAGCGAAGATTATGGCTTTATCGCCTGTACCGTGACCTTAATGTTTCTTCATCCCGCGCGGGTTGATGCGGTGATGACCGATATGCAAGCCCACACCCTGCCCGGTGGTTATAACCTGATTGTTTGTGCCATGGATACAGATAAGCACCCATGCCCGGTTCCGTTCCCTTTTACCTTCAATGCCGGTCAGTTAAGCGAAGCCTACGTCGGTTGGGAATTGCTCAAGTATAATGAAGACATCGGCACCATGCACAATGGTGCGCAACTACAGTTTGCCACCCTGTTAGCGCGCAAGCCGAATCAGTCATAATGAATTTGGAGATCTTTTTATGCGAATAACTGTCATCGGCGCCGGATTTGCCGCACTCACCGCGGTCAAAACACTGCGCAAACAATCAAAAACCGTGGACATAACGGTTATCGCTCCGAAAGCTGAGTTTGTCTATTTACCCAGTGTTATTTGGCTACCGACTGACTTGCGAACAGCCGATGATTTGCGCATTGATCTCAACCATTACTTCACAAAAATGCGCGTCAATTTTTTCGCCGGCAAAGTACAGAAAATTTCTGATGATGGTCGTCAGGTCTTTACCGACAACGATACGGTTGAGAATGATGCCCTGATTATTGCCGGTGGTGGTCGTTTTATTAAAAAACTACCGGGCATTGAGCATGTGCTGACCCCGTGCGAAGGTATTCAAGTGGGTGAAACGATTCGCGATCGACTGGCGGCCATGAAATCCGGCACCATTGCGATGGGTTTTGGCGGCAATCCAAAAGAACCCACCGCCATGCGCGGCGGTCCCATGTTTGAGTTTGTGTTTATTATCGAAACCTTATTGCGAAAACAGGGCCGACGCGATCAGTTTAAGCTGGTGTTTTTTAATCCCAAGGATAAACCCGGTGTTCGCTTGGGCCCGGATGTGCCCGGTAAGCTGATGAATTTGATGCGTAAACAAGGTGTGGAAACCCACCTTGGTCATAAAATTAAAGGCTTTACCGAAAAAAGTGTCATCACAGAAGCCGGTGAAATTGCCGCTGATCTCATCCTGTTTATGCCGGGTATGACCGGCGCTGCCTGGCTGGACAATACCAGTCTTCCGCGCTCCTCAGGTGGCATGATAGCTGCTAATGAGCACACCCAGGTGGCCGGTTTTAAGCATGTCTATGTGGCCGGTGATGCGGGTAGTTTTCCCGGTCCCGAATGGCAACCCAAACAAGCCCATGCCGCCGATATCCAGGCCAAAGTGGCCGCCACCAATGCGCTGCGCTTACTGCACAATGACACCGCTGAACTCGATAAAATTCACCACGAACTGTTGTGTATTATCGACTCCCTCAGCCACGGCATTTTTATCAAACGCAACGACAAAGGCGCCACCTTC
>CAZLAW010000106.1:0-7372 GCA_964557625.1 uncultured Marinicella sp. | reverse complement strand
TTCGGTTAACGCCCAAACCAAAACAGGCCAAAGTGGCTTGTTTGACGGTGTTGATGATCGTTGGTACTGGAATCCCAATTTCGGTGTCAATACTACCGACTGACACCAGTTCACGAAATCAATACCAACAGTGACCATGTTTTGGTCTCCTCGGTTTTGATAACGCGGCCCAAAGCATTGAGCATTTTAGCCGGACGGCCTATGGTGGCCACTAAAAATGATGGGGCTTTGGTACAACTCAATAACCATAACTGGCTGGATTCGCCCACCATTTTATTACATCACAGTTTAAAGACCTGGGCCGAGCAACACTGGAAAAACATACAAACCAGTGCCGCTTTTAATGCAAGACACCAGCGTTTAGACAGCCAAATACTGGCCTTTGAAAAAGATGGCAACCAAGCCAAAGTCAGCGTACATTTTTTATTAAGTGATGTCGATGGCCAAACTATATTAGACCAAACTTTTGAGCAAAACCTAACCATTGAAGGCGAAGGTTATTCGCAATTCGTGCAAACCATAAACCGTGCGGTCGGTCGTATTCTTAACGACTTGAGCCAAGCCATCGACAGCATATGATAAATCAGTTAATAAAGGAATTAGGTATTTTGCCTTTGGTACCAAACCAAACAAAGTCCGGCTTATCACAACCCATTAATGACAGAGCACTGAAACAAGCTGAAACCACAGTATCGAATAAGGCAGACGAACAACTCAATAAAGAAGAACTACGCTTACTGGTTAAAATTCTCAAAGCCATTGGCCACACCTGCGAACACCAGCATATTGACATACGGGATGGCGTCACCCATTATCAATTCAATGGCACCTCGTTAGTTTTTGACGACGTCAATAAAACTGATCACGACCGGATTATACACTTATCGCCGTTAAGCTTAATGCTCAAAGACCCCAACCAAAAACGCCCCACCTGGGAAAAGCTGAAAGCCCTCAAGAAATAAATACACCCAAATAACCGCAATTTATTCGGGCTCAACTTAACCACTACCGCGACGTATTCGGGCTTGACCCGGATACCCAGTTTGCGGCAGTAAACAAAAGCGAAGCTTTTCTTAAAAACGACGAACTTGGAACAATTCTCAAAACAAAAAATCCTTCCAAATCATAAAATAGATGCCCGGGTCGTAGCCCGAGCATGTCGCGTTGTTTTGATGATAACCAAACCCGAGGTAGTCGGATTGGTTTGTATTTCGACCTATTAGGGCTTGACACGGATACCTATTTTGCAAAGCAAATAAAAGTGACGAAGTCATCCTGAATAACCATGTTGAATCTCCAAAACTCAAGTATCTGCAAAAAGTATGTTAATGCAGTATTTAACTGGTTTTAATCCGGCTTAAAAATTTTTATTCACCCATAAAAAAACGCGGACCTGAAAGGCCCGCGTTTATTTTTCACTTTAAGTTAATGAATTAAGGCGTTCCACCTTCAAATCCATCTTTAAAGATCAGGTCATTAGGGTCAAGACCCACTTCTAAACTAACCGGAACAACAACCATCGGTTGATCCAGGTCATTGCTGGCAACACATAAAACGGCTGAATAGTTGCCATCAGCTAAACCTGTGGTATCCACAGTCACTGTCATGGTGTCATTACCACCAATTGGAACACCTGTTCCGGCGGTAGGCGCCGCAGATAGCCAAGCAGGCAATGCGCAGTCTACTGTACCGCTCACATTAAAGGCCAATCCGGCAAACTCAGGACCAACAGCAGTTAAATCTGTCCAGCTGGTAAAGCCACTGCCGAAGGCATCTGTTGGATCGATGATTTTAGCGATATCAGTATCACCGGATGCAGGCGTACCCGCAAACCAGTTCCAACGCTGAGTACCAACAAAGTTAGCATAACCACTCACCCAATAATTACCCGCGCCAAGTGTCCAACTGCTGCCTACCGCACCTAATACATTAACAGTGACTTCACCGTCAGCTGTTAAGATTAAGTTAGGATCACCAACCGGCAAGGTCAGTGTATAAAGCGCAGAGGCGGCTGTTTCGGGGTCACCGGCAGGTTCTCCACCATTATCCGCATAGACTTCAACAGTAAAGGCATCGATTTCAGTGCTTAAATCTAAGCCATTGGTAAAGCCGTCGAAATAAAACTGATCTAAATTGGCATCACCATTTAAAGTAAAGTTATCGGCACTGTACGCGCCAAAGTTACTGCCTTCGTCAAAGTAGTCACTGACAATACCATCACCCGTTCCGAGATTTTCTTGCTCAAAATGCGTAACGTTAACAGAACCCGAAGTGACAATATTCCAGTCCAGAGCCGCTGTCGCAGAACTGTCGTTCTCAATAGTGACATCTTGACTGTCCGTACTGTTGGTATTCATCGTGTAGTTTAATGAACCCGGCGTGACATTGATCACAGGCGAAGCCGGTATAGCAAATACCGTAACAGGCATGGTACTTACATTAGTAGATGGATTGGGCGTTTCAACATTAATACCGACCGTATTTAATGTACCCGGATTCCAAGCAGCGGCAGAACCGGCACATACTTCCCAAGTACCATTGACATCCGTACCTGTAATATCAGCCAATGTATTGGGTGGTGCAGTTACATTAGTATCCGGTGCCGGTGCAAATACGCACACGCCACTTTCACAACCTACTGCATCTTCAGCAGATGTCGCTGCCGCATCATCAAATCTGACCGTAGCACCGGTTAGGAAATCACCCGAAGAACCATAGGTAGAGGCAGGAACACCCGGTTGATCTAAAACACCCAGCAATTCTGCATTGGGGTTTTCAACCGTCATCACCAAATCACCCACCCAGGTATAGTTCAGGTCATAGTCAACAGTAACCTTAGAACCGGCCGGTAATGGATTAGCAATACCCGAAACAGTCACCTGGCCACAAGCTTGATCGCCTGGATAACCACCATCTACTATGGTCGCACCAACACTTTGAGAGAAAGACTCTGCTGTGTAAGTAACAGTTTTAATTTCCAACTGACCAAACGCAAATTCATCAGGCGTTAATCCGGCTGTATCCACTTCAATATTCAGAACCTGCCATTTACCCTTTTCGAGAGTAAACGCACTTGGTGTCACTGTACCTGACACATCATTTAAAGAAGCGACATATGAAATATCTTCATCGGCCGTACTGCGCAAAATACGGGTAAATGAACACGTGCCTTCACAATTATAATCAGTTAAACTGGCTACATTTAGATTTTTCAAATCACCACCAATCGCTGGGTTTTCAGCAATAAAACGACTCGCTGTTTCATCTAACACAAAAGTTGCCGTCGCGGCATCATCCACTTGAATACGACCTGCGCCGATATCAAACGTATCTGCTGGCGTCACACCATCTTCTTTGGTGACACCGTCTGTCACTGCTTTCATCATCAGTGCTGATTTTACTTCAGCCACTGACCAATCTGGATTTAGCTGCATTAACAAGGCGGCTGCACCGGCATTATGCGGGGCTGCCATCGAAGTACCGGAAATGGCACCAAAATCTGGTTCCGTTCCGCCGGAATCATGAACAGCTGCCAGAATACTAACACCTGGTGCGGCGACATCCGGCTTATTGTATTCAATCGGACTTGGACCCCGTGAGCTGAAATCAGCCACCACATCGGCCTGACCGTTATAGGTCAAGACAGGTGCATTAATGGTCGTGGTAACCGTACCACCGGCCATTTCAGCAATCGCTGTATTGGCGTGAGACAGAGCAATTGACATCGAAGGAATCGTTTCATTTTCAAAACCAGCCATTAAGTAAGGGGTTTCGCTGTTACTCATAATCACCACTGCCAAAGCACCTGCGTTTGCGGCATGGAATGTTTTTTGTGCAAACGGACAATCATAAATATCAATTAAGGCAATTTCGCCATCGAATTCGTCACCATTTGGCCAAGGATCACAACCCATATCATTCCCAGGGTCAACATCACCTGAAAATCGCATTTGTGCGGTTAACTGCGAGCTTAAAGCAGGACCATCAACAGCCGGCGCATAATCAATATTTTGCGTCGTAGGATCAGCACCAATACTCATGGTGGTATTTTCAACCGTTCGACTGTGCGTCGTGGCCGCCACAGAAGCAGTCCAAGGCTCATTATGACCTAAGGTACCAGCACCCGGACCTGAGTTACCAGCAGAAGCCGACACAAAGATACCCGCATGCGTGGCACTTAAAAAGGCCATGGAAACCGGATCATTCCACGGTGATGTACCACCAGCAATGGAATAGTTAATGACGTCCACAATACCATCTTCGATGGCTTGTTCAACCGATGCCAGGGTAGAAACACCGGGACATAACCCGCGACCGTCAGTTGCGGTATAACACGCATCATACATAATGACGTTAGCATTTGGCGCAACACCACTGATGGTCAGATTTTGACCATAAAAAGGGACATTATCGACCTTATTACCCGCTGCTGTAGAAGCAGTGTGGCTACCATGTCCGTTTTCATCTTCAGGACCCGGAATATCAAAACCGGTACCTTCCAAACCGTTCACAAAATCGTAACCACCGATTAATTTGTCATTACAGGTAAAGCTGGCTTCATATTGATCGGTGTTACTTGGGTCACAAGCACCTAAGTAGTTACCGGCACCCAATGGATTGGTATGGGTATAACCATCACCATCGGTTTCAGCGAATGATGGGTGACCGGAGTTAATACCACTATCGATAATACCGACAACAATACCTTCACCGGTGGCTGTACCGACATCAGGATTGGCGCCATTCCACAAGTTATCGGCACCGATTAATTGTGGACCGGCATCAGTTTGTAAATGGTAGTCTTTATCTAAAAGAACCTGTTTAACGCCCGCCATACGCTCGACAGTGGCAGCATCTGCATCGCTCATATAGAGCGCAATACCGTTATAACTATATTGGTATTGTTGCAGGACTTCAAAATTTGAATTTAAAGTGCCAGAAAGCTGAGCAATAAACTGATTCTGCTGTTGCTCAATGGTACTAGCAATTGAATCAACCGAATTTCTTGATGATATGGCTGCGATTTGAGCTGAATCACCCATTTGTACAATGTAACGACGTAAATCAGTTTTACCGTCTTTACGTGCTTCGGGATAGCTGTAATCAGCACCACCTTTTTTGTCAGCCAATTGCAATTTTGCCATTGAACTGTCAGGTAGTTGGGTTTGAACCGATGCCTGCGATGTCGTCGGAACACCGGCCATATAAATGGCCGACATCACCGTCGCAGCAAGCAAGGGCTTGAACTTTGTTGGGGACATAGATTTCTCCTCTTCGTTATTAAAAAAACCTCACCACTGGGTAATTGTGATGAAGTTCACATTTTGTTTAGGTTTTTCAGCCGATTTCTGTTCAGACTGAAGCGACTATTTATACTACACCTGTGCTGTATTTTTTACAACAAGGAAGCTAATCTATTTCATAATTTTTTCTTATGGCTTAACATAAACATTCAAAATTCGTTTACAGAGCACCTGTTCAAAATTCTGCGCCTGCAACCGCACCCAAACATGACAATAAAAAACCGCTTTTTTATCTCTTGTCATTCTCAGTCTAAAAACAACGGCGTGCTACAATGCCAGTTATGAATAGGATTGCCTCTTTTCTTTTGTTATTAAGTCTCAGCACAATTGCCCAGACTCAAACCAAAACCGGTCAGAGCGGTTTATATGATGGCGTTGATCATCGTTGGTACTGGAATCCCAACTTTGGCGTGGTGGTGCCTGATGATGATTTACGGTTAAATGAAGCCCATGTTTTCGATGTTCGGGTGGGTAAGCATTTTACCGACCGATGGGCGATGGAATTTGAGCTGATGCGGGATGAGTATGATTTTGATATGGATTTTGACCTCAAGCATTACAGCGCCACCATGAACCTTATTTACACCAACCATGATCCTTTATGGAAGCCCTATTTTCTGGTCGGCGTCGGCGGTATCCGTGCCGATGCGAGATACCCGGACAACCAGCGCAATGATTTAATCCTTAACCTGGCGGTGGGCGGTTCCTGGTATTTTGTTGGTAACGGTGCCCGTATTCGGCTCGAAGCCCGCAGTCGTTTAGATAGCAATGATTCCAAATTACCCGGCCAGGACGGCTTTGGCGATGCCCAATTTACCGTGGGATTGATTATACCCATTGGTGATTAACGGATGTCCGATATCACTGACAGGCTGCACATCAGCTTAGCCCGAAAAAGCACTTATTTAATGATATGCAGTTTTTTCAGAATAGGTGCGTTCTTGGGACTTCATTCACTTTTGCTATCGGTAAAAGTGAATGAAGTCCCAAGATGATTACTTTATAATGAACGCTTTTTCAAAGCGGAATAACTATGCAGTCAATGACCGCCTTTGCGGCACAAGCCGTTGACACGGATCTGGGCAAACTGACCTGTGAGATTAAATCAGTTAATCAGCGTTTTTTGGACATCACCATTAAATGCCCGGATTTCTTACGATCAGCGGAGCACGCCTTACGCAAAACCATCGAAAAAACGCTCACCCGCGGTAAAGTGCTGGTATTTTTAAATTTTTACCCCGGCGAATCCGTTGCCCTCAATCAACTTAAAGTCAACCATGCCTTACTCGATCAGCTACAACACTGCGTCACCGACATCAATAAAACCTTAGGAACCGCAGATGTGCTGCAATTACCCCATTTTATGCAATGGCCTGATGTGATTATAGAGGAACCAACGGATACCTCACAATTACACAAAGCCGCACAGTCTTTGATGCAACAAACCCTGACTGATTTGGTTGAATCCAGACGACGTGAAGGCGATGCCATGCAGGCTGTGTTAAGCGACAAGTTAGAACAATTAACCACCATTACTGCCGGGATTCGCACCGAAGTACCGGCCATCAACCAAAGTTTATACGACAAGATGCAACAACGGTTGGCAGATATAGACATCGATACCCAACCCGAACGCTTTGAGCAAGAGCTGGCTTTTCAGTTACAAAAAGTTGATATTGTTGAAGAACTGGACCGTTTAGAAGCCCATATTGTTGAATTTAAACGGGTTTTGACTTTAGAGGAGCCGGTGGGGCGGCGCATGGATTTTCTGATGCAAGAACTGAATCGGGAGGCCAACACCATCGCCTCAAAATCAGCCTCCGTATCGACCTCACAAGCGGGCGTAGAACTTAAAGTGGTGATTGAGCAAATGCGTGAACAAATCCAAAACATAGAATAAGGTGACGTTATGAGCACTTCAGATTTAATCGGCACACTATTTATCGTTTCAGCGCCTTCAGGTACCGGAAAAACATCTCTAGTAAATGCGTTGGTGCGCGATACCAATCATTTAAAACTTTCGATTTCACAGACCACCCGCCCACCCCGGGAAAAAGAAATTAACAACT
>CAZLAW010000105.1:0-7459 GCA_964557625.1 uncultured Marinicella sp. | reverse complement strand
TTAACGTAATCTTCACAAAACCCTTTTACCATACCGCCGCATATGAGAAAATACCGCGAGGTTTTCCATGAGCGATTTAATTAAGTCGTGAATTTATCGCCAACTTCTGTTATGTTTTATTTCGGGATTGGCGCTTAATTGAGTCATTATGTTAATTAAAATAGGGTTTTGCAATGAGAAATTTTAAATTGAATAAATGGGTGCTGGCGGCATTGGTAATGCTGATGGTTCCCTTTGGTGCGACCATGGCGCAGGAGACAGCGGCGGCCATGAACGGTACCATCGTTGATTCTGAAGGCAATCCGCTTTCGGGGGCCGAGGTCACGGTTCGACATGAGCCAACCGGCCAGGTCAAATCAGTCACCACCGGAGATGCCGGGCGGTATTCATTCCGTGGTCTGCGTGTCGGTGGTCCTTATGAGATTGAAGTCAGTAAGGCCGGCTATTCAACCGCAGATGAAAGTAATATTTACATTAAACTGGGTGAAGACCGTGCCATTAATGCCGTTCTGGTTGAAGACGCCATCGCCTTAGACACGGTGAAAGCCGTGGGTGTGGCGGCGCAATCTGCCACTTTTAACCCGGATAATATGGGTTCTGGCTCAAGCTTCACACAAGAACAATTAACAAACTTGCCGACAGTAGATCGTGATTTGCAGGATTTTGTACGTCTGGATTCACGGGTTAATATATTGGATTATGAGCGTGGTATTTCTGTATCTGGCGTGAATAACCGTTATAACAACATTACTATTGACGGTGTGAGTATTAAAGACCCATTTGGTCTGGAAGCAGGTAACTCTCCCGGTATTTCTCAACCTTTCTCACTGGATATTATTGAAGAATTAAATGTTCAGTTATCTCCCTATGATGTGACCTTAGGGGATTTTACCGGAGCCAACATTAATGCTGTGACTAAGTCAGGTACCAATGAGTTTTCTGGTCGGGCGGCTTTTTATTATGGTGATGAAGATTTTCAACGTGATGATGACCCATTTACCAGTGAAGTGTATTCACTATCGGTTGGTGGTCCTATTGTTAAAGACAAATTATTCTTCTTTTTGGCCTATGAAAAAGAAGAAAGAACCGAGATTGCAAACAGTTCAGGTGTTGATGTCACAGAGGCACAGATGGTGGCAGATATCGCCAGTAGTGTTTGGGGTATGGCACCAGGTTCATTAAGTGCCCCTAGTGATGTCATTACTGAAGAAGAGTCTGTGGTGCTAAAATTGGACTGGAATATTAATGACTATCATCGTGCTTCATTTAAATATCAGAATAATGAAGATGTGAGCCCGAGATTTAACAACTATGGTGGTAGTAACATTTCTTTTAGTTCCCATTGGTATAATGTTCTGTATGATAATGAGTCATATAACTTAAATTTATACAGTGACTGGACAGCAAATTTTTCTACCGAATTACGTGTCAGCACCTCTGAGTTTGATAAAGACCCCGGGGTAAAAGTTTTTTATCCTGAAATCTCTGTTGGTTTGCCATCTGATGGAACTGCATATATGGGTACTGAGCAAAGTCGGCATGCTAATTATTTAAATGTCAAAACAGACAATGTTTATTTGGCTGGTAATTATTTTATTGGTGATCACGATATTACCTTTGGTATGGATTACAAAAAGCAGGATTTATACAATATCTACATCAGACATGCTTTTGGTACGTATGAGTTTGATAGTCCGGAAGATTTTGCGGCAGGTGTTCCAAGCTACTATACCTATAATCAGGGTGTTGACCCGAGTAATCCGTTTCCGGCAGCTAATTGGAGTTGGGAAAACATGGCATTTTTTGTTCAAGACAACTGGCGTGTGACTGATCGCTTGACCATGCAATATGGTTTACGTTATGACAAGCCAAGTGTTGATGACAATCCACGTTTTAATCAGGATTTCTTTGATGCCTACGGCTTTGCCAATAACAACGTGATGGATTCCGGTGTATTACAACCGCGTATTGGTTTTAACTACGATATGTCAGATGAGCGCTATATGCAACTACGTGGTGGTGTTGGTTTATTTACCGGTGGTTCACCCAATGTTTGGGTTTCTAACTCGTACACGAACACAGGTGGCGATACCGTTAACTATGCTTGTGGTGATTGGAGCGGTGGCTGTGGTGCCATTTTCTCTCCGGATGTTAATAGCCAGCCCGTTTTTGCAGGGTCGTCTACCCAAAATGTTGATGTGTTAGCCCCAGACTTTAAAATTCCAACAGTATTAAAGTCAAATATTGCCGTTGATGTTGAATTGCCCTGGTATGGTTTGATTGCTTCTGCTGAGGTGGAATATATTAAAAATCGCAATGCGGTTTTATGGCAACATTTGAACCTCGGCGCACCAACTGGCACTTTGCCTGATGGTCGTTTATCTTATTACGAAGATCCATACAATTTAGAAGGGCGCCGTGCTAATAGTAATCCTGATTTTAATGATGTAATTTATCTGACCAGTGATGGTAAGGGTGAAACAAAACGTGCGACCTTCTCACTGGAGTTGCCACAAACAGAACATTGGAGCGCCAAAGCATCATATACCTTTACAGATGCCAAAGACACCAGTGATGCTGATTCAAGTACTTCTTACTCAAGTTGGCAGTACACTAACTACGTCAATCCGAACGAAGGTAGTTATGGAACATCCGCCTATGAGATTGAGAACGCATTCACTATGTTCGTTAACTACAAGCGTATATTCTTCGGTGATGCCTACACAAATATTGGTCTGGTATGGACTTCACGTGATGGCGAACCGTACTCATACCGCTGGAATAATGATGTGAATGGGGATGGTTCTTATTATAATGATTTAATGTATGTGCCATTGGCTGACGAGTATGTTATGGCAGATGGATCATCAGGTGAAGACTTTGAAGCGTATCTTGCGTCAACAGGATTGGATCAATACAGAGGTCAAATTGCACCAAGAAATGGTTTTAAAACACCGCGTATTAATCGATGGGATATTAATATTTCTCAGGAATTACCAGCTTGGGGACCTTTGCGAGCCACCTTGTTCTTTAATATCAAGAATCTGGGTAATTTGATTGATTCTGATTGGGGTCAATCTTACACCGGTTATTACCGTGGTGAAGGTGCTGTATCTCTTGAGGGTATTCAAGAAGATGGTACTTATGAACTTGATATGGGCCGTGTTTACGATCTAAGTAACAGTCGGGATGTGTCTCAATGGAGAGCTAATATAGGTTTCCGTTTAGATTGGTAACCAATACCATATAGTAAGTTTTAAGGGTGGCCATTGGCTGCCCTTTTTTTGTGTGATAATCAAAAGCCCTTTATTCATCTATTAATTGTGAATTACGGTTGCAAATGCAATTTTTTATAGTAGAATAGCTCGTCTTGATGATGCGGGGTGGAGCAGTCTGGCAGCTCGTCGGGCTCATAACCCGAAGGTCGTAGGTTCGAATCCTACCCCCGCAACCAATCGAATTTGACGATCAATCAGGCTCCAAGTGGAGCCTTTTTTGTTGCTAAAATCGACCAAACCAAATGCTTGATAATTTCAAAGCAAGGGTTTGGCTAAACCTTGCATCTGCTGAAATATCAGCATTCATCAACATCTCAGCAGCTGCAATGTGGCGCTGGTGATGACCGCCTTAAAAGTTAGAAAAAACTTTAAATCACCTTAAATTTAAATGGCATGACAGTGCCACTCATTGTGGCCAAGGGTCAAAAATATGATGAAACAGAAACAATTAACGACAATTATTCAACCGGTGATTGAAGATCTGGGTTTTGATTTATGGGGCATTGAATACATGCCGCAAAAATCCGGTGCACTGGTGCGGATTTATATCGATCACCCACAAGGCATTTCGGTGGATAATTGTGCCGATTGTAGTCGTGAAATCTCTGCAATCCTTGATGTTGAAGATCCTATAAAGAGTGCGTATGTGTTAGAGGTGTCATCGCCCGGCTTAGATCGGGTATTGTTTGATGCGAA
The DNA here is from genome assembly GCA_964557625.1 of uncultured Marinicella sp. Classification (GTDB taxonomy): domain Bacteria; phylum Pseudomonadota; class Gammaproteobacteria; order Xanthomonadales; family Marinicellaceae; genus Marinicella. Next base: position 3,485 of record CAZLAW010000105.1, on the reverse strand, counting down.
TCAGTTTAATGATTATTTAGGTCATCAGGTTAAAGTCAAATTAGCCCAACCAATCAATGGTTCCCGTAAAATAACCGGCACCATCAAATCAGTGAATGAAGATGACATTACACTGGAAAATGAGCTGGGTGAATACAGCTTTAGTATAAATAATGTGATGAAAGCACGCTTACAACCGCAGTATGACGGAGTTGAAAATGAGTAAAGAAATTTTATATGTTGTCGACAGTGTGTCCAATGAAAAGGATGTGGATCGAAGTGTTATATTTGGTGCCCTGGAAGCGGCCCTGGCGATGGCAACCCGAAAAGATCATGAAGAAGACATTGATGTGCGGGTGGCAATTAATCGCGTTACCGGTGAGTACGACAGTTTTCGGGTATGGACAGTGGTTGAAGCGGATGAATTAGAAGAGCCGGCACGTGAGATTACCCTGGAAGAAGCGCACAAAACTGATCCCAATTTACAGATTGGCGACACCATTGAAGAAGAATTAGAATCGGTTTCTTTTGGGCGTATTTCGGCCCAAACAGCCAAGCAAGTGATTATTCAAAAGGTCCGTGAAGCGGAACGTGCTAAAGTGGTCGAGATGTATGAAGACCGCATTGGAGAGGTGTTGTCCGGTATTGTTAAACGGGTTGAACGGGGTCATGTGTTTATTGATGTCGGTGCCGGCGTGGAAGCCATTGTGCCGCGTGAACATGCCATACCACGTGAAAACATTAAAAACGGTGACCGTTTGAAAGGCTTATTGATTGAAGTGAATACCCTAAATCGTGGTCCAATACTGACGTTGTCACGGCGTGATCCAAAGTTTATGATTGAACTGTTTAAAATTGAAGTGCCTGAAATTTCGCAAGGATTTTTAGAAATTAAAGGCGCCGCAAGGGATCCGGGCCAACGGGCTAAAATTGCGGTTTTTTCACACGACAAGAAACTCGATCCCATCGGAGCTTGTGTTGGTATGCGTGGTTCACGGGTGATGTCAGTGGCGAATGAACTGGGTGGTGAGCGCATCGACATCGTTTTGTGGGATGAGAATCCGGCCCAATTTATTATTAATGCCATGGCACCGGCTGAAATCGAATCCATTGTGGTGGATGAAGAGAAAAATACCATTGATGTGGCGGTGGATGAAAGTCAGTTGTCGCAAGCCATTGGTCGAGGCGGTCAAAATGTACGATTGGCCAGTGAATTAACCGGATGGGAGATTAATGTGCTGACCACCGGAGAAGCTGAAGAGAAGAATGAAGCCGAGGCCATGGCTTATGTCAAAGAATTTGAAGATAAGTTGGACGTGGATGAAGATTTGGCGGTTATGTTGGTTCAAGAAGGCTTTACGTCGATTGAAGAAATTGCTTATGTGGATCGTGGTGAATTTCTCAATATAGACGGATTTGATGATGATCTGGTGGATGAATTACGCGGTCGTGCCAGAGATGCCTTGCTAACACAGCTGATTGCCAAAGAGGAACAATTGGAAGATAACAAACCGGCCCGGGATTTATTGGAACTGTCATTGATGGATGATAACCTGGCGTACCGTTTGGCGGACAAAGGCATCAGAACGCGTGACGACCTGGCGGACCTGGCCACGGATGAACTGATGGCCCTTATTGATATGGATGAAGAAGCCGCGTCACAATTAATTATGCAGGCCAGAGAGCACTGGTTCGAATAAACAGAGCGTTTGTGTTTTTTTCTTAAAATAAACAATGTCGATTATTTTATAACACAGCCTCACACAAATATGGAGACACATGTATGTCAGATGTAACTGTAAAACAACTTGCTGAAGTCTTGGGGATTTCTGTCGATAAGCTGATGGAACAGCTCAACGCGGCGGATATTCCGGCGAAGTCGGAAACCGATACCATAGACAATGAATCCAAGGTTAAATTATTGGAGTTTTTGCGTGGCGCCCATGGTAAAGAGAAAAAAAGCCTGTCTCCACGAAAAAAAGTGGTGTTAAAACGCAAGTCCAAAGAAGTACTGACAGTGCCCAGCGGATCGGGTATTTCAAAAACCAAAAATGTAAACATTGAAGTTAAAAAGAAAAAACGTTCAATGTCACCCAGCCAGTCTGAAATGGCAGAAATTGAACAAGAGCGTGAAGCCGCCCGACGGGCTTTAGAGGAGCGTCGTCAGCAACTGGAAGCTGAAGAAAAAGCCAAAGAAAAAGTTGCTCAGGAAAAATTAGAAGAGGAACGTCGTTTGGCTGAAGAAGCTGAACAGGCAGCGGAGGCCGCCAGAAAACAGGCCGAAGCCGAGGCGCAAGCTGAGGACTCGGCGGCGGATACTTCTCAAGAGCAAGAAATTGTGGTTGAGGACAGTGAAGCAGAAGCAGTGTCAGAGGATGAAGATGTGGATGATGCATCAACAGAGGACACTGATAAAGCACAAGAAGATACGTTGACAGATGAAGAACTGGAAGAGCAACGCCGTGAACAAATGGTTCGCATGCAGGTTGAAAAAGCCGTACAGGAACGTGCCAACCGAAAACGCCGTGAATCTGAAAAGCCCACCCGTGGACGAAAAGGAAAAAAACAGGCCAAAGATGATGATGGTGAAACCCGCTATGGTCGTAAACAATTACATGTTAAAGGCTCCAAAGGTCGTGGTGACAAAAAAATAACCACTGCAGCCAGTGAATCTCACGGATTCCAAAAACCGGCCGCACCGGTGGTGAAAACCGTGGCCATTCCAGAGCACATTACGGTGGCGGATTTGGCTAAAGAATTGTCGATTAAAGCCAGTGACATCATTAAAGTTCTGATGAATATGGGCATGATGGTGACCATCAATCAACCACTTGATCAGGACACCGCCATCCTGGTGGTGGAAGAGTTGGGTCATAAAGCCGAAGAGGCTGTGATTCAAAGTAAAGCGGAAAAACTTAAAGAAGAAACCGAAAAAGAAATTGATTCTTCAGAAGCCGAAACCAGACCACCGGTGGTCACCGTGATGGGACATGTGGATCATGGTAAAACCTCCTTGCTTGACTATATCCGTAAAACTAAAGTAACCGGAGATGAAGCCGGTGGAATTACCCAGCACATTGGTGCTTATCATGTGAAAACACCCAAAGGGGTTATCTCCTTTATCGACACCCCCGGCCACGCCGCGTTTACTGCGATGCGTGCCCGTGGTGCTCAGGTGACCGATTTGGTTATTTTGGTGGTGGCTGCCAATGACAGTGTGATGCCACAAACTAAAGAAGCCATTGATCACGCCAAAGCGGCAGGGGTACCCATTATTGTGGCCATCAATAAAATTGATTTGCCCGAAGCCAATGTGGACAAAGTCAAACAAGATTTAGCCGCCCATGAAGTGGTTCCTGAAGACTGGGGTGGAGATACTCAATTTATCGAAGTTTCCGCCCACACCGGTCAAGGTATTGAAGATTTGCTGGAAGCAATTTCATTACAGGCCGAGGTCATGGAACTGACTGCGGTTAAAAACACCGCTGACACCGGCATTGTGGTTG
>CAZLAW010000104.1:0-7482 GCA_964557625.1 uncultured Marinicella sp. | reverse complement strand
CAAGCAATACCGCGTTAAAGCCGGCGATGTCATTAAAGTGGAAACCCTTAAGGCCGAAGCCGGGGACACCATTGAATTGGATCAAGTGTTGATGTTGTCCGACGGGGAAAAATTTGAAATTGGCACCCCTTTGCTGGATGGTAAAAAAGTCTCGGCTGAAGTGTTATCTCATGGCCGTGGTAAAAAAGTACGCATCATTAAATTTAAGCGACGTAAGCACCACATGAAACGCATGGGTCATCGTCAGAATTTCACTGAACTGAAAATCACTCACGTAGGATAAGAGGTTAATCATGGCACATAAGAAAGCAGCAGGTAGTACAGACAACGGTCGCGATTCGAATCCTAAGTTTCTGGGCGTTAAAATGTTTGGCGGCCAAAGTGTTTTGGCCGGTAATATTTTAGTGCGTCAACGCGGCACCAAATTTCATGCCGGTGACAATGTGGGTGTGGGTAAAGATCATACCTTGTATGCCCTGAAAGACGGTGTGGTTAAATTTGCCAGAAAAGGTAAAAAATATCGCCAGTATGTTTCTGTTGAATCACAGAATTAATTCACGTTACAATAAACCTGAAAAGCTCACTGGTACAGTGGGCTTTTTTTGTGCCGAAATATGATGAGACATCATGAAATTTGTTGACGAAGTCGAAATTACAGTCAAAGCCGGCAATGGCGGTAGTGGTTCGGCCAGCTTTCGGCGAGAAAAGTTTATTCCTCACGGGGGACCTGACGGTGGTGACGGTGGTCGTGGGGGAGATGTGATTTTGGTCGGTGACCGGGGTTTGAATACCTTGGTTGATTTTAGGCATCAACGACATTTTGAAGCGCCCAAAGGTGAATCCGGGCGAGGCCGCCAGCAATACGGCAAAAGCGGTGAGGATATTGTGATTAAAATACCCACCGGTACCGAAGTCTATGATATGGAAACCGATGAGAAATTAGCTGATATCACCGAACATGAACAAACATTGGTGGTGGCTCAAGGTGGTGAAGGCGGTTTGGGTAATATGCATTTTAAAAGCTCGGTTAATCGCGCGCCGAAACAATTTACTTCCGGTAAACCCGGACAACAACGCACTTTAAAACTGGAACTGAAGGTGCTTGCTGATGTGGGTTTGCTGGGGTTTCCCAATGCCGGCAAGTCCACTTTTGTGGATGCCGTTTCTCAAGCCAAACCCAAAATTGCCGATTACCCGTTCACCACCCTTTATCCGGCTTTAGGGGTGGTTAAAATTGATGCAGAAACCAGTTTTGTGGTGGCTGATATCCCCGGCTTAATCGAAGGCGCGGCAGAAGGTGCCGGCTTGGGTATTCAGTTTTTAAAACACCTGCAGCGTACCGGTTTATTATTGCACCTGATTGAATTACCGGCTTATGAAGGCATGCCGAGCCCGGTGGAACAATTTCATCAGTTGAGTGATGAGTTGGTCAAATTTTCAGAACAATTGCAGGACAAAACCCGCTGGTTGGTTTTTACCAAAGCGGATATCACGGTGCCGGAAGAAGCGCAAGCCATGGCGGATGACTATGTCAAGGCCATTGGTTGGCAAGGTCCATATTATGTTATATCATCTGTGGCACGCCAGGGTTTGGATCAACTCACCAAAGACATCGCTGAATATTTATCCACAATCAAAATGAATCAGCCGATTTAAGACCGGTTTTTTTGAAGGCATCGACTTCTGCCAACAACCACTGACGAATAATTTGCACCTTCTGGTCTTTTTCGGTGTTACTTGGATAAACCAGATAGTAGGCCATTTTACCGGGTATCTTAATGTCAAAAGGTGCCACCAACAAACCCCGGTTAATATCATCTTGTACCAGAGGTGTGCGACCCAAACCAAATCCCTGGTGGTTTTCAACCGCTTCTAACATGGTGACCATGTGGCTAAAACGGGTGCCTCTTAAAGGTGCTTTTGGGGCTAAGCCGGCGGCCTTGAACCAATCTTCCCAACTTTCTGTGGTGAAATCATCATGGCATAATTTTGCATGCAGTAAGTCTTCTGGTTTTAATTGATTTTTAAAAGCGCTGTAAAATGCTTTGCTACAGACCGGAAATACCTCTTCATTTAACAACAGTTCGCTGGTTAAACCGGAATAAGCGGGGTCATTGGTGTAGCGAATTGCCACATCGCAATTGTCTTTTTTAAAATCCGCCAGCCATTCAAAAGAAGCAATCCGTACATCCAGCTCTTTATATTGTTGTTGAAAACGCCAAATTCTTTTGGACAGCCATTTGGTGGCAAAAGAGGGCAGTACGGAAATATTTAAAGTGCCTGACGCTTCACGATGAATTAATTGGCGGGTGGCCGACTCGATATTTTCTAAAGCCTGGCGAATGGCGATTAAATACATGCGGCCTTCAAAAGTTAATTTTAGACTGCGGTTAATGCGCTCAAACAATTGCACGCCGGTCAGGTCTTCGAGCTTTTTAATTTGATGGCTGATGGCCGCCTGCGTGACGTTGAGTTCATCGGCCGCCTGGGTAAAGCTTAATAATCGTGCGGATGCTTCAAAGGCTTTAATTGCCCGTAGCGGTGGTATGTGTTTATATCGTTGATTGGCCATAACCCATTAGTATAATTTATCCAAAGCGATAAAAAAAGTCACTTGTTATTCATGATTATGGCCTTATAATAGGCGTTGTATACAAGGAATGCGACAGTTTTGCCAATAATTTTAAGATTAGTGAAGATAATTTGAACTTTTCTGAAAATTCTGGTCAAAACAGATAAATGAATTGATTATTCACGTAATATTCATTTTGTATATGTAAAATTGCTGGTATAGAGTTTTTCATTGTTCCCTCAGAAATCGAAAGATTTCTTCAGTATGTGATCTGTTCACATACGACTTAGCTGAGGTTTTTCCTCCCTCTTCCTCAGCGAATTGATTAAGGCGCCATCCCTTGGCGCCTTTTTTTTTAGCTTGTTTTCTTATGTTATACTGACGCTTTTTTTTGGGCGCACAATATGTCTGATTTTATTGGTATTTACCCCAATGCATTGTCAGTTGATTTTTGTTCTCATTGTATTGATAAGTTTTCTACAAGCGCTGAAGTGAAGCAGGGTCAAACCGGTCATGGTGTGGATTTAAGCAAAAAAAACAGCCTGGATTTAATGTTAAACCAACAAAATGATTGGCGCCAGGATTTACAAACCATTCATGAGGCGGTGTTAACAGGGTTGATTCGTTATATCAGACAATGGCCCTTTGTCCTGGTCGGTGCCCTGGCTTTACAGATTCAGTCTCCCGATGGTCCGCGTCAAATTTCAGCACAAGATATTCAGTCCATGGGTGATGCTGAACTCGCTAATCTGATTAAAACGGTGTTTCGTTTAGGCAATACCAATATGCAATATTATCAGCGTCAAAAAGGCGGGTATTTTTATTACCATTCTGAATTTTATCCGCACCCCAATGATCCGGGTCAGGACTCATTGCATCGGGTGTTACTTTGGATGTTTTACTTAAATGATGTCAGCGAAGGAGGAGAGACCGAGTTTTACTACCAAAATAAAGCCATTCGGCCTGAACAAGGGACTTTGGTGATTGCACCGGCTTTTTTTACCCACACCCACCGTGGTAATAAACCGGAGTCGAATGATAAGTATATCTTGACGTCCTGGTTGATGTACCGCCGGGCACAGGAATTATACGGACAAAACGGATAATGACTTGCAGTTTAATGGAATATCCGTATAATCGACACACTTTGAATTTGAGCGGTAATTATGAAAGTTCTGTCATCATTAAAATCAGCCAAAACGCGTGCGCGAGATTGTAAAGTGGTGCGTCGCCGTGGCAAAGTATTTGTGATTTGCAAATCAAATCCCAAATTGAAAGCCCGCCAAAAATAAAATATTTGGACTGAATACAAGTAAAAATGCCCTCGTTTGAGGGCATTTTTTTGTTTGGATACTTTTTATTTAGTGAGAAATAAGCATTAGGCACAGAACTCTGCGGTCTTCTGACATCAGAATATTAAAAGTGCGTGCCGCTGCCTGATTGTCCAGAACCTCAAAGCCAATATTATTTTTAATCAACGGCGTCAATATGTCAGTGTCGGGAAAGACGATACGTTCGCCGGTGGCCAACAAAATCACTTCAGGTTGGTACTTGGCCATTTTTTTAATTAAACCTGTGTTCAGCGATGACACATCATTGACCGACATTGTCTGAATGTTGTCGTCCCAGGGAATTAAAATACTTTGTCGAAAGGTTTGGTGGTAAAACTCACAGTAATCAGCGGCTGCTGATTTGATGATGTTGGGGTGTTTTGTGACTGATTCTGATAAATCCATGACGTTAATGTTTACTTGGGAAGTTCATAAACCGGGTTTTGGGGATTGGCACGGTATATGGTTAAGGTTTGGCCGATGCGTTGAATTTCAGTGGCGTGGGTGGCTTGAATGATTGTATCAATCAATTGTGCCCGTTGCTTGCGATCCGCACGAATTTTTATTTTAACCAATTCGTGGTGGTCCAGTGTGCTTTCCAATTCATTAATGATGTTTTCCGTGATACCTTTGTCGGCCACAGTGACATAAGGATTCAGCCCGTGCGCAACCCCCTTGAGGTATTTAATTGCATTTTTGTTCAGTGATTTGTCGCTCATTCAATGTTAAAATTCGAATCAATCCGGCATTTTAACAGCAGTCGAGACCATTTAACAGCAACCGAGCACATGTCATGGCCAGAAGCAAAAGTTCCAATCAATGGTTACAAGAACATTTCACCGATGAATATGTCAAAAAATCCCAGCAACAGGGCTATCGGGCACGTTCGGCTTATAAGCTGATTGAAATCATTGATAAATATGATTTATTGTCCGGTGTGGACTCGGTGGTGGATTTAGGCGCTGCACCCGGTGGTTGGTGTCAGGTTGTGCAACAAAAAGCCAAAGGTAAACTCAGCATTATTGGCCTGGATTTATTGGCGGTTGAGCCCATCCCGGGTGTGCACTTTATTCAGGGGGACTTTACCGACGATGCGGTTTATCAGACCCTGCTGGATACCTTAAACGGGCAGAAAATAAACCTTGTTTTATCCGACATGGCCCCCAATTTAAGTGGTGTAAGCGCCACCGATCAGCCAAAAAGTATGTATCTGGCTGAATTGGCATTGGATTTTTGTCGCCAGTCACTCGAACCCGGTGGTTCTCATGTGGTCAAATTATTTCAGGGCGAAGGTTTTGAAGACCACGTACAATCACTGCGGCAAAGTTTTCAGCGGGTTGTGATTGTTAAACCTGATTCATCCCGGGCCCGTTCTCGAGAGGTTTTTGCCATAGGTATGGGTTTTAAAAATTTGTAAATGAAGAGGCATAGTTTGAATAACATTACCAAAAATTTATTATTATGGGTTGTGGTACTGATGGTGCTGATGAGTGTTTTCGGCAGCATGGTCGAGCCACCTGCCAATAACACTGATGTACCGTATTCAGATTTTATTAAGATGGTCCAAAACGGCCAGATTGAAGAAGTGGTGATTGACCCTGAAACCACTGTTCATCGCAAGATTACGGCAGTCACTTCCAGCGGTGAAAAATTGATTGTTCAAGCCGGAGATGATCCGCATTTGGAAGATGATTTAATTCTCAATGACGTGAAATATTCCATCAAAGCACCGCAGCAAGATGGCTGGGGCTGGCGAATTTTTGAGACCGTTTTCCCCATACTGCTTTTTATTGGATTGTTCTTTCTGATAATGCGTCATATGCAAGGCGGCGGCGGTAAGGGCGGCGCCATGAGTTTTGGTAAGTCCAAAGCCAAATTATTGAGTGAAGAAAGTGCCAAAGTCACCTTTGCTGATATGGCCGGTGCCGAAGAAGCCAAAGAAGAAGTCACCGAAGTGGTGGACTTTTTGAAAGACCCGACTAAATTCAATAAACTCGGGGGTAAAATTCCCCGTGGTATTTTAATGGTGGGGCCACCGGGTACCGGTAAAACCCTGTTAGCCCGTGCCATTGCCGGTGAAGCCAAAGTGCCTTTTTTCAGCATCTCTGGCTCTGATTTTGTAGAAATGTTTGTCGGTGTCGGTGCCTCACGGGTACGTGATATGTTTGAACAAGCCAAGAAAAACGCACCCTGTATTATTTTTATTGATGAAATTGATGCCGTCGGTCGTCAACGAGGCGCCGGTTTAGGCGGCGGCCATGACGAACGGGAACAAACTTTAAACCAGTTATTGGTTGAAATGGATGGATTTGAAGGCAATGATGGTGTGATTGTGATTGCAGCCACCAACCGTCCTGATGTACTTGATCCTGCCTTATTACGCCCCGGTCGGTTTGACCGTCAGGTGGTGGTGCCTTTGCCGGATATACAGGGCCGTGAAGCCATTTTGAAAGTTCACATGCAAAAAGTCCCGTTGGCTGACGATGTTAAGCCCGGCATTATTGCACGGGGCACGCCCGGCTTTTCCGGTGCCGATTTGGCCAATCTGGTGAATGAAGCGGCCTTGTTTGCGGCCCGTGAAGATGCCACTGAAATCAGCATGGAGATGTTTGATAAAGCCCGCGATAAAATTATGATGGGTGCTGAGCGTCGTTCGATGGTGATGAAAGAATCAGAAAAACGTAACACCGCTTACCACGAAGCCGGTCATGCCATTGTGGGACTCATGGTGCCCGAGCACGACCCGGTGTATAAAGTCACCATCATTCCACGCGGTAGGGCTTTGGGTGTGACCATGTTTTTACCGGAAGAAGACAAGTATTCTTACAGCAAAACGGCTCTGGAAAGTCAGATTTCCTCCTTATATGGCGGTCGCATTGCCGAAGAGATTATTGGTGGACCGGATGCGGTCACCACCGGAGCTTCCAACGACATAGAACGGGCCACCGAAATCGCCAAAAACATGGTGACCAAATGGGGATTATCCGATGAACTCGGGCCGCTGACCTATTCGGAAGATGAAGGTGAAGTGTTCTTAGGGCGTCAAGTGACCCAGCATAAAAACATGTCTGATACCACCGCTGATAAAATTGACAAAGCGGTACGCGATATAATTGACCGCAACTACAAGCGGGCTGAAAAAATTCTGAATGAAAATTTAGATAAGTTACATTTGATGGCGCAGGCGTTGATTAAATATGAAACCATCGACAGCAAACAAATTGCTGAGATTATGGAAGGTAAAGAACCGTCGCCGCCGGCCGGCTGGCAAGCCACCGATGATGACGACGATGGTGGCAGCAAACCACCTAAAAAATCCACCGATCCGAAACAAACCGGGTTCGGAGACCCTGCTGAACAAACCTAAATCAGCATGAATAAAGATTTTACAATCATGGGGGTGCTCAATGTCACCCCCGATTCTTTTTCAGACGGTGGTCTTTTTAATGATTATGATAACGCCCTGGCTCAAGCTGAAGCCATGATTATAGAAGGGGCGGACATTATTGACATCGGTGGTGAGTCCACCCGCCCCGGGGCCGATGAAATTTCTGAACAAGAAGAAATCGAACGTGTGGT